>NZ_JBBGYS010000010.1:0-140172 GCF_037479595.1 Pseudomonas sp. MYb541
CCGGAGTGAGGGCACACCGAGCCTAGGCGAGGTGCCGAGTGTTGGGGCGAGGACCTTTTGGTTACTTTTGGCTGGGCCGGCATTCCGGTCCTTCCAAAAGTGACCCGCTGTAAGAGCGGAACCAATCGCAGCCGTTACCTAAATAACGGATATGTACCCGGCCTGATCCAACATCCAGGCCAGCCGTCAGGCCGCCTTCGCAGGCAAGCCAGCTCCCACATTTGGATCGCGGGAGTAACAGTAAGACTGCGGCCGACCGTCAAGCCGCCAGCGCCGTACCCCGCGTGGTGTAGATACCTGCGCCCTTTGGCCGCCGCCTCATTGCGCATTGATGTAATGAAACTGCGCCTGCGACTTCTCAACCGCCGCACGCACTTTGTCCTTCTGCGCATCGGTGCCCGAGTAGTAAATCTGCAGGCCCTTCAAATCCTGCCCTTCGACGGCTTTGCCGATCACGGCAACGTCGACCGGGGTGCCGGCCCCCATGATCAAAAAGAACACATCGCCCAAGCGCTTGGTATTCAGCAATTCGCTCCTGAGGCTGGCAGCGTTTTGGTCGCCGGCCATGGAAATCGCCAGGGTGTCGCCGAACATACCGCTTTTGGGGATGCTCATCGTGTGCAAGCGAAGCTTGTCTGAATCGGCCGGCATCGACTTGACGTAGGCGGTGGTGGCCTCGTCGAGAATCTGCTGTTCAGATTTACCTTGCGTGGCGCAACCGGCCAGGGTGGCGATAAGGACGAGCGCGACAAATGATTTCACGGTGTATTCCTTGTGATAAAGCGATCCATGGGCTGACCATCATAGGAGCCTCAACGCCAGAGAGCTACCGTTGAGTTCACGGCCTCCCGTTCAACCGCGTGATCGACTACCATACCGCGCCGGTTCCCGAACGGGACTAATAGGGAATCCGAAGCGCGGTACACCCGTGCCAATCGGAACTGCCCCCGCAACTGTAGGTGCTGAGCCTGCTCCCTGATGCCACTGGACCTTGTCCGGGAAGGCCGGAGCCTGGCGACGACGCATCAGTCAGGAGACCTGCCGGCCCAAGTTCAATGACTAACCGGCGGGGTGTCCGGGAAGGACATTCTTGCCTGTCGCTCTCGCAGCGCTTAAGGGTGTATTTCCGAATGACACGCACGCTTCACTCGGAGATTGCCCCATGCTGCCACGCGTTACCGCCCTGCTCACTGGCCTGGGTTTCTGTGCCCTGGCCCAAGCCGCACCCACCCACTACCCGCTGACCGTGGAAAACTGCGGCAGCCACCTCACCTTCCAGCAAGCGCCGGCCCGCAGCGTGACCATCGGCCAGGCCGCCACCGAAATGCTCTACGCCCTGGGCGTGGGCAATAAAGTGGTCGGCACCTCGCTGTGGTTCAACAGCGTACTGCCACAGTACAAAGCGCAGAACGACAACATCGAGCGCCTGGCCAACAATGAGCCAAGCTTTGAGGCCGTGATCGCCAAACGCCCGCAACTGGTGGCCGCCGAACTGGAATGGGTTGTGGGGCCGCAAGGCGTGGTTGGCACCCGCGAGCAATTCCATGAGCTGAAGATCCCCACCTACCTGTTGCCTTCGGACTGCGAAGGCAAGGACAACCTGGTCGGCGCCGATGGCACGCGGCTGGAGCCGTTCCGTATCGAAACCATTTATAAAAGCATCAGCCAACTCGCCGAGATCTTCGACGTGCAGGCACGCGGCCAACAGCTGAACGAAGAACTCAAGGCGCGCCTGGCCAAATCCGTCGCCACCGTGCAAAGCAAGGGCCTCAAGCAAGCCAGCGCCTTGGTGTGGTTCTCCAGTTCCGAGATGGCCAGTGACCCTTATGTGGCCGGCCACAAGGGCATTCCGCAATTCATGCTGGAAACCCTCGGCTTGCATAACGTCGTACAGTCCGACGAAGAGTGGCCCGCCGTCGGCTGGGAAACCCTCGCCAAGGCCAACCCGACCGTGCTGGTGATCGCGCGCATGGACCGCCGCCGCTACCCCGCCGACGACCATGAAAAGAAACTCGCCTTCCTGCGCAGCGATCCGGTGACCCGCAACATGGACGCGGTGAAAAACAACCGCATCATCATCCTCGACGCCCTGGCGCTGCAGGCCAGCATCCGCACGTTCGACGGCCTTGAACAACTGGCCACGGCCATCGACGGCTACGATCTAACCAAATGATGCGCACCCTACTCGCCCTGGCCCTGCTATTAGCCGCCGTCCTCGCGGGCGTGGCCATCGGCGAAACCGCCATCTCGCCGCACGTGGTACTCCAGGTACTCGCGAACAAACTGTGGGCCGCCGGTTATGCGCTCGACCCCATCGACGAAGGCGTGGTGTGGAACTATCGCCTCACCCGCGCCCTGGTCGCCGCTGCGTGTGGCGCCGGACTGGCGACGTGTGGCGTGATCCTGCAATCGCTGCTGCGCAACCCGCTGGCCGATCCTTACCTGCTGGGCATCAGCGCCGGCGCCTCGACCGGCGCGGTGCTGGTGGCGTTGATCGGTGTGGGCGGCGGGTTGATTTCGTTGTCGGCGGGGGCGTTTGTCGGCGCCATGGCCGCGTTTGCGCTGGTGATCCTGCTCGCGCGCGCCAGCGGTTCGGCCAGCGGCACCGGCCAGATCATTCTGGCGGGCATTGCCGGGTCGCAGTTGTTCAATGCACTCACCGCGTTCCTGATCACCAAATCCGCCAGTTCCGAACAGGCGCGCGGCATCATGTTCTGGCTGCTCGGCAACCTCAGCGGCGTGCGCTGGCCTTCGGTGTGGCTGGCTGTGCCGGTGGCGATTGCCGGGTTGGCCGTGTGCCTGTGGCACCGTCGTGCGTTGGATGCGTTTACCTTCGGCAGCGACTCGGCGGCGTCCCTCGGCATTCCGGTGCGCCGGGTGCAATTTGTGTTGGTGGGCTGCGCGGCGCTGGTGACAGCGGTGATGGTGTCGATTGTCGGCTCCATCGGTTTTGTCGGATTGGTGATTCCCCACGCCGTGCGCCTGCTGCTCGGCACCGGGCACTCGCGCTTGCTGCCAGCCAGTGCGTTGGGCGGTGCGTTGTTCTTGATTGCGGCGGATGTGCTGTCACGCACCCTGATCAAAGGCCAGGTGATTCCGGTCGGCGTGGTCACGGCGCTGGTCGGTGCGCCGGTGTTTGCGCTGATCCTCATTGGCCGGAGGAATGCGCGATGACCGTGCTGAGCTGCACAGGACTGGGTTTTAAAGTGCGCGAGGCGCAGTTGCTGAGCGACATTCATCTGGACGTTCAGCCAGGTGAAACACTGGGGATTGTCGGTCCCAATGGTTCTGGCAAATCCACCTTGCTCAAGTTGCTCGCAGGCCTGCGCACGCCAGCGTCCGGCGAAGTCCTGTTAGGCGGCAAGCGCCTTGGCAAGCTATCGCGCCGCGCCATCGCGCAGCAACTGGCGGTGGTGGAACAGCAGGCCGACACCGACGACGCCATCCGCGTGTTCGACGCCGTAGCGCTGGGCCGCACACCATGGCTGTCGGCGCTGAGCCCCTGGTCCAGCGAGGACGACGCCATCGTCAACCAGGCGCTGCACGACGTCGACGCCACCCACCTGAGCCATCGCGCCTGGCGCAGCCTCTCGGGCGGTGAGCGCCAGCGCGTGCACATCGCCCGTGCCTTGGCGCAGCGGCCGCAGATCCTGTTGCTGGATGAACCGACCAATCACTTGGACATCCAGCACCAGTTGGGGATTTTGAAGGGCGTGCAAGGGTTGCCCGTCACCACCTTGATTGCCCTGCATGATCTGAACCAGGCATTGACCTGTGATCGGCTGGCGGTGCTGGATCACGGGCGGTTGGTGGCGCTGGGCAAACCACTGGAGGTGCTGACGCCGCAGCGTTTGCAGGAAACGTTTGGGGTGCAGGCGCATTACCTGACGGACCCGTTTGATGGGGCGCAGATATTGCGGCTACGCCCAAACTGATCAACGTATCCCACTGTAGGAGTCGGCGCCTACAGTGGGTGGTGGGGTTAGAGGGTGCGTTGCATATGCGTCGTGCGCCATACCGGGTCCGCGTCCACATCCACCACCTCGAACCCCTGCCGAAGCCAAAAATCAATCGCCCCCGGCAAAAACGGATGGGTGTGCAGGTACATCACCTCGACCCGATCTGCTTTGGCCTGCGCCTCCAGCGCACGGTACAAATCGCCCGCCAAACCCAAGCGGCGAAACGCCGGCAGCACAAACAGGCGCACCACCTCCACGGTCCTGCGGCCCTGATAATTCAACTGCGGGAAACGCTCGTCATAGGGCAGATAGCCGATGGCTGCGACAATCTGGCCCTCACCGCGGGCCACCAGAAATTGCCCGTCGCCCTGCAGATAGATCGCCTCGAACTGCGCCAAGTCCGCCGGCATCCCCGTCGCACTGAGCTTGGGGAAAAGCTCGGCACGGGCTTGCAGCACGAACCTCAATACCTCAGGGATATCCGCCGCCGTGGCCACCTGAATGATCGGGCTTGAACTCATGCAACGGCTATCTGCGTAATCCCCACCACCTGCGCCTGCTCCAGAATTTCATCCGGGCTGGCATCCGCGGGCGGCAGGATCAAGCCATTCTCGGCGTCGCCAAAATGCAGCTGTAGCAGGTGCAACGCCGCTTCATGCACCTGCAATTGGGGTTGCTTGAGTTCGAACACATGGGTGCGGGGCTCGTCGTTGAACAGGTAGTTGAGGGTGTATTCGCGCATGGGGGAGTCCTTTTTAAAGAATAAGAGCAACTGATTAACCTGACTAACCGATCAAGTTTTTAGTTCCCAGTCCATTTGCGCGTTCATAACGAAGGTAACCATGGGAGTCTGTCCCCACCGCGATAAACCCTGCACCTTCATACATCAGCCGGGCAGGGTTGTCTGGGCGCACGCTTAAACTCAGGTGAGTGCAGCCGCTGCCCAGCGCCGCAACCCCATAGGCATCCAGTAATGCCCGACCTATCCCCTTGCGCCGATAAGTCTCGCTGACATTGATCGTGTAGAGCTCGGCGAAACTGTCCTCGGGTCTCCATAACGAATACCCGACCAATTGACCGTCAAGCACCGCTACCGTGAGTAGCTCGAAGTTATCGACCCACAGAGCTAGGTTGTGCTCCACCTGCGTGCGCCAACCGGCTTCGTGAGTGGGCTCCCATTGTTGGATGTAGGCCAGCTCCCCTCGGTAGATTGACGGGAGGTCAGTGACAATCGCCGGGCGTAGGCTCAGTGCGTTCACAGGCACGTTTTTTCCTTGGCGCTGTATTGAAAGGCGAAAGATTACTCGGACGATGGAAGGTTGAGTACTTCCCCGTTCACTCGTTGGCTTATCCACTCACGGCTATAGGCAAGCACTTCCTTCCCCATCACCACCGGAAAATGAATAAACCCATGCGCCGCCTCCGGCAACAAATGCGCCTCAGCCCCCGGCCACCGCTCAGCGATCAACAGCGTGTCATCTTTCAACGGGTCCAACTCACCCACAAACATCAACGCCGGGGGCAGGCCTTCGAAGTCGCCATACAAGGGTGACAGCGGCGGCAGCCGACGCACGTCATCACTCAACCCCGGCGTGAGCAGGCGCAGCGCCTCGACCATGCCTGGGCCGTCCAGCAACAAGGTGTCGGGCCCCGCCGCGCGCACGCTGGGTGTGCCGGTCAGGTCGTAGACGCCGTAATACAATACCGCCCCGCTCACCCGTTGGAGCAACGCGGGCCATTGCTTCAACGCCAGCAACGTCGCCGCTGCCAGGTGCCCGCCCGCCGATTCGCCGACGACGATCACCGGCAGGCCGGCAAATTCCTCAGTGGTGAGCAGCCACCGCGCGGCCGCCAGGCAGTCGTCCATCAGCCCTTCGACGGGCGTGTCGACCGCCAGCCGATAATCCACCGACACCACCGCCACGTTGCAGGCGTTGACCATGCCCAGGTTGAGGTCGTCATCCATCTGCGCATTGCCGATCACCCAGCCGCCACCGTGGATATCCAGTACCACGCCCTTGGGCTTGCCGCTGGGGCGCAGGATGCGCACGGGGACTGAGTCGACGTAGTGGGTGTCAGCCAAAGGCGCTTGCTTGATCTTTTGACTGACCCGCAACAGCGCCTGGATCAAACGCGGCGTGACGCGATTGCGGATCTTGAAGCGCGGCAACCAGGCAAGCTTTTGGTTGAAGCGGCGCATCTCGGCCCGTTCGGGCTCGCTGGCGGGCCAGGCTTTAACGGCCATCAGCGGTTATTCCGCAGAATCGAGAAGTTGAGCGCCGCCGCCACACACAGCCACGCCAGGTACGGGAACAGAATCAAGCCGGTGATCAGGTCCAACTGCACCGCCAGCACCACCATCGTCGCGACGGTCAACCACAACACTGCCAGAATCACCATCCCCGCGAGGATGCGATGGGCGCCGAAGAACACCGGCGTCCACAAGGTGTTCAACGCTATCTGCGCCGCCCACAGCGCCAACACCATTTGGCTGCCAGGGATCAGGCTGAGGCGGTAACCGGCCCAGGCCAGCAGCAGATAAATGCTCGTCCACGCCACCGGGAACAACCAATTGGGTGGGGTGAAGCTGGGTTTGACCAGGGATTCGTACCAGGCACCCGGCTTGAAAATAAGGCCGGTGCTCGCGGCGGCGGCACAAGCCAGCAGAAAAATAAAGAAAGTCATCGTCTGTCCTTGGCTGTAGTCAGCGGTTGTGAAGGGCCGGCTTTTTCCGTGCCTGCTTAAATGACTCAAGCGCGCGGGCAAAAATTCAATCAAAGCGGCACATCGGGCAAACCGACACCGCTTCTTCACGTCATCAAATTTCGCTAAGGTGCTCGCACCTTAGCCCGATTTGTCATGAGCGAGATCCCTCACTTTGGCTCAGCCCTCTACCCATCCTTGGAAGGTGTTCCTGATCTTCCTGCGATTGGGCCTCACCTCCTTCGGCGGCCCGATTGCGCACCTCGGCTATTTCAGGGAGGAGTTCGTCACACGGCGACGCTGGCTGAGCGAGCGCAGTTACGCCGAACTGGTTGCGTTGTGCCAATTTCTGCCCGGCCCGGCCAGCAGCCAGGTCGGCATCGCCCTGGGCCTGTCCCGCGCGGGTTACGGCGGTGCCGCTGCGGCCTGGGCCGGTTTCACGTTGCCATCGGCCATTGCGCTGATCCTGTTCGCCCTGGGTCTTGCGCACTACGGTGCCGTAATCCCCACCGGTGCGTTGCATGGCCTCAAAGTCGTCGCCGTGGCCGTGGTGGCCCAGGCGGTTTGGGGTATGGCACGCAACTTGTGCCGGGGCGTGGCGCGTTTCACGCTGATGCTGATGGCTGCAGGCGTGGCACTGCTGGAGCCGTCTGCCTGGGGCCAGGTCGGTGTGATCATCGCAGCAAGCGTGGCCGGCCTGCTGCTGTTCAAGCTGGAACCCGGCGCCGAGCATGACGCGCTGCCCATCGCCATCAACCGCCGCGCAGGCGCCCTGTGGCTGGGGCTGTTTGTGATTGCGTTGGTGGGCTTGCCGGTCCTGGTCGCCTGGCTGCCCAATCCCACCCTGGCCCTGGTGGATGCCTTTTATCGCACCGGCTCACTGGTATTCGGCGGCGGTCACGTGGTGTTGCCCCTGCTGCAAGCCGACGTGGTGGCACCGCAGTGGGTAAGCAACGACGTTTTCCTCGCCGGCTACGGCGCCACCCAAGCCGTACCTGGCCCGCTGTTTACCTTCGCCGCCTTCCTCGGCGCCTCGATGAAGCACGCCCCGACCGGCTGGCTGGGCGGCACGGTCGGCCTCCTGGCGATCTTCGCACCGTCGTTTCTGCTGGTCTTCGGCGCCCTGCCCTTCTGGGCCAGCTTGCGCCGCAGCCCACGCACCCAGGCTGCACTGGCCGGGGTGAATGCGGCGGTGGTGGGGCTATTGCTGGCGGCGTTGTACCAGCCGGTGTGGACCAGCGCGATTTTCACTGCGCTGGACTTCAGCCTGGCAGTGGTTGCCCTGACAGCACTGATGGTATGGCGCTTGCCACCCTGGCTGGTCGTGGCCGGCTGCGGCGTACTGGGAGGCTTACTGGGCTGAACCCCGCTCCACGATCCGCAGCCAAGGCCAGCGCGCCTGATAACTTCTGGCCTTCTGCGCAAACAACGCTGGCTCCGGATGCAGCGGGTTGATGCGCAGCACGCCCTGTGCGATGTCTTCCAACCCATACGGCGCATACAACTCGCCCGTGGCAATCTCCAGGCCGATGCAGGTGCCCGCCACCAGATACCGGTCAATCCCCTGCTTGGCCGTGTGCAACTGCGGATAAGGTCGACCAAAGCGCTCGCCATACCAAAGATGAACCCGCGCCTGGTTCTTTACTTCCACATTCACGCCCAGGTCCTGGAACAACTGCTCGGCCGCACGGATTACCCTATCCTCGGCCTCGTAGGACAAGTCCGTATCAAAGTAGAAAACGTCGTAGTCCTTTACGCCCTGGGCAGCAGGCAAGTTCGACTGATGATTCCACACCGCCTGGAACAGGCAGCCCGCCGTGAGAAAACATTGGTCCACCCCGAGGTCAGGCAGGCGCGCGGTGATTTCGGCGTTGATGGGGTTGGCCATGGCCAGGTTGAGCAGGGTTTTGACGGTCAATGTCATATGCACTCCTTGGAACCACGCTGTATCAGCCTTTCAATTCACCTGCACGGTGAGTCGCCGCGTCGTCGTAAATCACATACAACGACTCGGCGATCTGGCTTTTGATGGCCTTGGTGGATTCCAGCCCGAGCACAAACCCTTCGGCTTTACCGCCGGCACGGTTGAGTGCTTCGTGGGTGGCGGCACCGGTGATGGCGTCGAAGAGCTTGCTGGCGTGGGGGCCTACGCCTTTCGGCAGGGAGATTTGGTCGATGGACATGGGCAATACCTTGCGAGAGAGAGATCGGTAGCGCGTGGAACCACTGCCGGGAGGGCATGGTAGACCGGCTGGCATAGAAAGGGGCGGCTTTTGCGCAAATCGCACTCAGGGGCCGGACTTGAACCGGCCTAGAATCGCAATACGCAGACAGGCCCAGGCGATGTAGCCAATGATCACCACCTCGACGACACCGATAAACAGGTTGAATGAAAAGCTCACAGGGTGATCGGCCCAGTCGAAGGTCGTTGCACGTGATCGAAACCCACTGACCCGCAGCCGCCCAGTCAACAAGGCGGGCACCAGTGCGAAGACCTGCGACAGCTCCAACACCCCCAGAAACGCACCCAGCAAGCCCAGTAGACCCCGTGCGGGCCTGCCGATGGTTTCGGTCGATTCAGGTAAAGAAGCAGGCTCTTTTTCTTTTCGCGCACGGGCGACCTTGGCCGGGGATGGAGCAGACCGATAGGGCGGCGGCTTGCGAGGCGCCGATGCATCGATCACGTCGAACGGCACCGCCACGTTCAGATAGCCAGCCAACTCCACCAGCCACCGCTCGGTGCGTGGGCTGCCCGGCACTACCGGAACGTTGTCGGTGGTCAGGCGGTGCTCGGTGCCATCGCGCATCACCAGCCACAGCTGGGTGTAGACCGGCTCGGCCTGCGGACGGCGGCGCAGTTCGAAATGGCTGGGGTGGTCGAGCCGAAAGGCCTGACGCACACGCTCACGGCGCCCAAAGGCATTGCGGGTCAGACGTTGGCCTTCGCCGTCGTGCCGCGACAGGCGCAAGATCTCGCGAATGCCGGTGTAAAACATCAGGAACAGGCCAAGGGCAGGCATCAACAGCAACGCGAGCACGATCAGCAGCGAGGACAGTGGGTCCAGGCCGACCAGCGGCAAATACCCTTCAATGATTCCACACACCACAAACGCCACAGGCACGCTCACGGCCAGCCCGCCCACCAGCCACACAGCACCACTCTGTACCCTGTTGTGGGAGTGGATGAGCACGTCATCTTGCGCGGTACGCTCGAACCGATGGCCAATCCACATGCCGCTCTCCTGATGCGCTTGCGAGGCACCGGATGATACGGGAGCGCGCCCATTTCTTTCATGACCCTGCCCACAAAGCCGTGATATCGATAAGTTACTTCCCCCCTGGCCACTGTTCGGCACCTTGCTCAGCGCATCGACCCAGCCCAGTGGCGCTATGTTGGCACTGGCGATTGGAGTGGCCTACATTGAACGCCTCATCGATCAACACCGAGGCCCCCCATGCCACGCATTGTCCGAATCCACGCCTACGGCGACGCCAGCGTCTTGAAACTCGAAGACATCGACGTCCCTGCCCCCGCCGCCGATGAAGTGCAAATCGACGTCAAAGCCTTCGGCCTCAACCGCGCCGAAGTCATGTTCCGCAACCACGCCTACCTGCAAGAAGCCGAATTCCCCAGCCGCTTGGGCTACGAAGCGGCCGGCGTGGTCACCGCAGTCGGCGCCGACGTCATCGACCTCCAAGTGGGCGACGCCGTCAGCGTCATCCCACCTCTCGACATCGCCCGCTGGGGCACCTACGGCGAAGTCGCCAACGTGCCCGCCCACCTCACCGTCAAACACCCGCACAACCTCAGCTTCGTCCAAGCCGCCGCCTCGTGGATGCAATACGTCACCGCCTGGGGTGCCCTGGTCGAACAAGCCAAACTCACCACAGGCGACTTCGTACTGGTCACCGCCGCCTCCAGCAGCGTCGGCCTCGCCGCCTTCCAGATCGCCCGCAGCGTCGGCGCCACCGCCATCGCCGTCACCCGTACCCGCGCCAAACAACAAGCCCTGCTCGATGCCGGCGCCCACCACGTCATCGTCAGCGACGAAGAAGACCTGGTGCAACGCGTGATGCAACTGACCGACGGCAAAGGCGCCCGCGTGGTGTTCGACCCTATCGGCGGGCCGGGCTTTGAAGCACTCACCCAAAGCATGGCCCAGGGCGGGATCTTGCTGGAGTACGGCGCGTTGAGCTCCGAGCCGACGCCGTTTCCGTTGTTTACCGTGTTGGGGAAATGTTTGACGCTCAAGGGGTATTTGTATGCCGAGATCGTCGCCGACCCGGCGGCGTTGGAACGGGCTAAAGCGTTCATCTTGGATGGGCTCGCGTCGGGCGCGTTGGCGCCGGTGATTGCGAAGGCGTTTGGGTTGGATGAAGTGCAGGACGCGCACAGGTATTTGGAGGCGAACCAGCAAGTGGGCAAGGTGGTGGTGACGGTATAAGGGAATCGTCCTAGGACATTTCCCAAAGGTGGCGAGTGGGTTGCCCGATTGCCTACGCTTAGCCCAGAATCCGCTGGCTTGTGTGCTGAGGTGGTGGAATCTATGGTTGCGCGGTCGCTGAATTTTTTGGTGATCGGGTTTAGTAGCCTGATGGTTCAATTACGTTGAGTGCACAAGCTTCATCAATCTGACATTCCTGTCGGTGCTTGATGGTGGCTGTGCGTAGGGCGCCTCCGGGCGCGCCGGCTTTGCGTAATTCCCCGGTCTACTAACCTGCGTACAGCTGCCACCCTTTCGTTTAGTAGCGATGGGGTGACGGCCCGACTTGGGAATTACGAATATGTGCAAAGCCTCATCTGACCCAACCGTCCTCTTTACTGTCAGTCCCGACGCCAGTACTGAAAGCCTCATTACCAATAGCTACGAGACCTTTAGCTCGGTTAGCACTCTTCTGCTCGACCTCTCGGAAGACCTCAGCGGTAAGCACCGTGACATTGCACTGGCGATTCACCAATTGAGCGAATTGGGCGTGCTGATGACGGCAAGACTCCTCGACCGCGAAGCACCGTGCCCTCGTTAAATAACAGAAATTCCAGTCACTAGCGGACTGCTCGTCGAATCGTCGTATGCGGGAGTTACGATTTGGCGACTTTGCTTCCCATGAAATCGATGAACTCCGGAGCAGGTCTAAACTCCCGGCTTTACCTATGTAGTTCAGGGTCTGCTTTCGGCCAATAGCGGCCGTTCTGGAATGGTAGGAAACGACCGATAACTGTCTTCGATACGCAACTTTCGCCCGGAAGCGGCTCGATTGTAAGAATATGGCGGAGAGCTGCAAAACCGCCTACGCTTATAGAATGATTCCTCGAACGCCTTGCCCATCTGGTGGTATAGAGCCGAGAGATCTGACTTCCTTTGACCGTCCGCTTAACACCCACCCGGGCCAACCCTCGCCTATCGCCAGCAACTGGCCCCTGAGTCCGGTCCACACGACCAGCAGTACGGCGCAACGGGTAAAAGCCAGACCCAGTCCCCCCACCTGCCGTTCAAACGCGACCGATGCCGCAGCACCTCAGGAAACGGGGGCGCTGTTCACGTTCTGCCATGAGGTCAATCCGTATGTATCGGCCGAGCACGATTCCTTACCAGCAGCATCGAGGGTTCAGCCGAACCTTCACTCAGGGGCATTTGAGCCTTGGATTGTTCTTTCCCATGGAGGCCTTCGACGGGGACACTCCGAGCATGCTCAACCAGGTCACACTGGCTAAACAAGCCGAGGCGCTGGGCTTCTGCGCGCTCTGGTTTCGCGACGTGCCGCTTCGCGACCCTGGCTTCGGGGATGTCGGCCAAGTCTTCGACCCCTGGGTTTACCTGGGTTATATGGCCGCCCATACCTCGGAGATTGCACTTGGCACCGCCTCCATCGCCATCCCGCTGCACCATCCCCTGCACACGGCCAAGGCGTCAGCCAGCGTCGATCAGTTGAGCACTGGTCGCTTGATTCTGGGGGTTGCTTCGGGAGATCGGCCAGTGGAGTTTTCGGCGTTTGGCGTCGATCCCGAAAGGCGTGGAGAGATCTTTCGAGAACACTACGAAGTGATTCGCCGTGCCCACAGCACCAGTTTTGAGCCCATCCACTGGAGCACTGGTGAAATGCAAGGCGCAGACCTGATTCCGAAACCTACCACCCAATTCATTCCAATGCTCGTGACCGGCAACAGTCGCCAGTCACTGGATTGGATCGCGCGTGAGAGCAACGGATGGATCAACTATCCACGCATTCCGAACATGCAGCGGCTGGTCGTGGAAGATTGGCGACTGGAGGTCACGAAACAATGTGGTTCTGTGTATAAGCCCTTTACTCAGTCGCTGTACATCGATCTCGATGAGAATCCGTCAACGCCACCCACACGTATCCATTTGGGGTTCAGACTTGGACGTTACCATCTACGATTTTTGCTGGAGTCGCTTGAGGAAATCGGCGTGGACCACGTCATTCTCAATCTCAAATACGGCAAGCGCCCTGCGGTGGAAGTTATTGAGGAATTGGGTACGCACATCGTTGCGCAGTTCGGAGTGCAGCCGCGTCAGGCAGCTCATTGAACATCGGTCACTGCTACGCCGACGAATGCTCACTTGACGAAACCATTAGGTGTCACGGCGCGGATGACCTACGGTTCTATATCAATGATGGAGATCTTCGCGCCATGAGCGACCGGTGCCCGGCAAACAATCTACCCTACTCATCCTGAACACGTGATGAGCACATTGCCTTGCAGATTCTGTGCGGCTTCCACGCCGTCCATGGACACGATTTGCGCGCATATCCTTTCACTTATACCGAACGCGCAAGCATGGCATGAATCCTGGACACAGCACTTTAGCCATGACATTTATCTTCAATACAAGTGTTTTAATTGATCACCGCCCGGGACAGCGGCAGGCCCAGGCGATCCTGATTTTCATACAAGACATCGTGAGCCTCCCCGAACTGAATGAAACTTCCTGTTGGATTTGCTTAACCGGGCAGCTTGGCTGCAAGGACGTCAACCTTCTCGATTGATGGCGGTTCGGCAAACAGCTCGGCAGCGTTTGCCATAAGCGCCGCCGCGACCTTGCCCGAAAGATGAGCCTGCCGGCCCGCATCATCCGGGAATGCGTCAAAGATGCCAAAGGTGGACGGCCCCAAGCGGATTCCAAACCAGGCTGTAGTGGCTGGCTCCTCCTCCACTAACGGAAGGCCGCCCAAAAGAAAGCTTTCTACATCCTTTTCTTTCCCGGGTTTTGCTTCCAGGCGAACGAACAACGCTACTTTGACCATGATGTGGCTCCTGTTGTTACGATGCGGCTGGCGCTATCAGATCGCGATAGCTAAGAGGGGTATCCGAGACTCTTAACTATGGTCGACGATACCAGGATTACAAACCCAAATAGACCAAGGGTAGCGGCGAGTAGCGCACGGGCAGTGAGAACGACGTAGTGGGCAGCATATAACCGCAAGTCAGCCGCTTGCTCACTTGGTCCCACCCTCTGGTCTGATAATAATGATTCAACGATATCTGAAATTTAGAAAAACATAAGAGATCATGGTTGCTGTCAGGCCGACCAATATGTACTCGACGCGGGGTAAAAACACGACTAACCCGCCCAAAGAAAACACTATCAACGTGTTTTGTAGTATGTATTTCCTTATTCTACTCACGGCTATGAAATAGCCATATTGCTTACCTAGGAAAAACAAGGCCATGCCGGTGATCGACATAATCTGGAAATCGCGTATCGCAATGTCGTTCAGGATCGCATGCCTAATCAAATTCGCCAGAAGTGCCAGCCCCATAAAAAGAAAAAGGTGCGAGTAGATTAAGGCGTGCCCACTCATACTGCTTTGATGTTTGTTCAATAAGTAAAAACTATCAAAATAGATCCACCAGATACTGCAAATCATGATAAATCCGGTGATGGCCGCCATCACATTATAATAACCCCATTGAATGTTAGACAAGCCTCCGGAAAGGCTAATAATTGACTCCCCCAATAAGATTAGGGTGAGTAGACCTATGCGCTCAACCAAATGTTCCGTGTGTGCTGGCAACGGCTTTAGTTTAGTCCAGAAAAACACAGGAAACAGAATATCAAGAACAATCCCAATATAAGCAACAAGATAACGCAAGGGCGGGTCAAAAATAACGGATGAAAGACTAATAACTGCGCTAACTAATAGGGCGAAACCAAGCCTTGAGGAAAGTTCGCCGCGAGAATCGAGTTTACTAATGGATGAAATGTACATAACACTGATGATCGCTCGTATACCAAAATAGCAGGCAATAATAAGCGGGTAGTTCACTTCCAGGTCTTCCCCAATCCGTGCCGATAGCACAATGAGCAGGAGCATTATGAATAATGTTGCCAAACGGTGAAGATTACTGTCTGTATCGAACCTGTTGGAGTAAATCGTGTGACTGGACCAGATCCACCACAACGGTACAAAAAGCAGTAAGAATGTCCATAATTGCTTATGTTCAAAGTGGCCGTCATGAACATGTCCGAGAGTGTGCGTAACCTGGCCTATCGTAACAACGAAAGTCAGGTCAAAAAACAACTCCAACCATGTGGCGTGTCGATTTTCTTCATAATACTTCAAAGATTTCATTAGTTGCCGGCTCCGTGTCCACCTCTTTAATGTAAAAGGAAGCTAACGTTGGTTTTTCCTCGGCTCCGATGTGGGTGATGTTAAGCCGATTTGGCTCTCTAGCGATTTCGTCCACGCACTAACAAAAGTTCAATCATCTGACTCATCCCGATGAACTCTGGAACTCCGTCATAGCGAAGCCCGTCAATGTAAAACGCTGGGGTGCCATTCACGCCGCTGCGTACACCGCCATTGAAATCGGCTTGTATTTTGGGAATGTAAGTATCCTCTTGCATTGCAAGATCGAATTCCTCCTTGGGAAGGCCGTGTTTGAGAACGATGGCGCGATACAGCGGCAGGCCCAATCGATCCTGATTTTCGTACAATTCGTCGTGGGCCTCCCAGAAGAATCCTCGACTCCCGGCATACTCAGCGGTGACCGCTGCACCCAATGCATGGGGGTGAGCGGTGGTAAGAGGGAAGTTACGGAACACAAACAGCAAGTCATCGCGAAAATGCTGTTGCAGATTCTTGACCATCCAATAAGCTTCACCGCAATAGGGACATTCATAGTCGCCAAATTCCACCAAGGTGACCTTGGCATGCGCACTTCCCTGGCGATGGTCGTTGGCACTTACCGGGACTTTGAGAGTGGCCATGTAATCACCTGTTAATTTTTGGTTGGCGTGCTTTGTGGCGAATTCACCAGAGCATCCAGCGCATCCAGAATGCCGTCCGCCCCAGGGTTGATTGCCATTGGTGAGACGTAGCTCCAGGCGACCACCCCCTCCTTGTCAATCACGAACAGTGCCCTCTTACAAACTCCGAGCTGGGACTCGTACGCTCCATACTGTCGTGCCACCGCCCCTTTGGGCTCGAAATCGGCCAGCAGGCTGAAGTGGAAATTTCGATCTTTGGCAAAGGCCTGATGACACCAGGCGCTGTCAACCGAGATACCCAATAGCACCGCACCATATTCTCTGAAGGTGGGTAACAACTGGTTGTACAAGGTCAGTTGGTCACCACACACCGAAGTCCAGTCAGCGGGATAAAACGCCAGTATCACGGGATTTCCCTTTAGCTCACGCAGCGACAACTGTTGATCAGGGGTTGCGTGAAGAGTGAAGTCGGGCGCGACAGTGCCGGCCGGCAGCGGACCCTGAACCAGGTCGCCATTGGTTTTTTGTGCATCATCTAACTCTGAAGTATTCATTGCTTGAACCTTGATAGATGGGTGGTTGGGACGTGCTCAGTGGGATACGACGTGCCCGGCGGGATAACTCCATCCACCATCAAGGGGAAAAAAAAGACAACGCTGCCTCGATCTCAGCCTGAGCCTGAGTAATTTCGGCAGCGAAACGTTTACGTTCCGCATCAAGGAACACAAGAAGATCCGCCGTGTAATCGCGGAATTGGATTAGGCCAGGTTGGCAGCGGAATGGTCGGATTCGCTCTGGCTCACCAATGACTATAGTCGTTGATGACGCTTACCGTAGTAACTGAACGAATTTTCTGTACCCTCCAGTGCCAACAACAGTCACGCGCTTAATGCGTCCACGGCCAGGCGTGTTGAGCAGAGCTTGGGTCTAAAGCGCTCAGTTTCCCAAACGCTTCTGGACCCGGCAAAAGATCTGAAGCGCTCAACAGGAACGCTCCAGGACCGAAGTGGCAACTGAAGTGTGGTTCAGGGCAACCGGACTCGTTCGAATCTGAAGATTCGCCTTTTCAAACTTCGGAACAGACAAGATCGGGCGTCAGGGACCGGGACGCGCGAAGGCTTAGGAAGGCTTCGAGGTCAGCATAGGGCATCGGTTTAGCAAAGTAATACCCCTGAAAAACATCGCAGCGACCGCCCTTGAGAAAATCCACTTGAGACTTGGTTTCCACACCTTCGGCGACCACCGTCAGGCTGAGGTGATGGGCCATGGAAATAATGCCTTGGGTGATCGCGGCATCGTGATGGTCGGTAGCGATATCCCGGATGAAAGAACGGTCAATCTTGATTTTGTCGATGGGTAAGCGCTTGAGGTAGCTGAGGCTGGAATAACCGGTGCCGAAATCATCGAGCGCAATGCGTACACCTAGAGCCTTGAGCTGGTGCAACGTGTCGATCGCCTGCTCAACGTTATGCAACAGGAGCGACTCGGTAATCTCCAGTTCCAACTGCCCGGCGCTAAGTTCGTACCTGTTCAGCACTGCCTGTATACACTCGACGAACTGCCCACGCTGGAAATGCATCGGCGAAATATTCACGGCCATCGAGATGCCTGTGATGCCCTGCTCGCCCAGTTGACGCAACTGCGCGCAGGCCGTATCGAGTACCCAAAGGCTCAGCGGGATGATCTGACCACTGTCTTCAGCCACTGTTACAAACACCGCTGGTGAGATAAATCCTTTTTCCGGATGCTCCCAGCGCAGCAAGGCTTCGATCCCGACCACCTGCCCCGTGCGTGCGTCTATCTGCGGTTGATAATGCAGCTGGAAGGATTGAGTTTCGATAGCCTTTTGCAAGTCATTGCGCAGGCTCGCGTGCTCGCAAACACGTTGATTGAGCTCGCTGGTGTACCACTGAAAGTTGTTGCGCCCTTGCTGCTTGGCTTTGTACATGGCCATGTCAGCCTGCTGGATCAGTTGCATCGGCTGCTCAATGTGACCATCGCTCAGGGTGATGCCGACACTTGCACTCACATGCAGGTCAATGCCCTGGATGCAGTAGGGTCTGGCAATGCTGGCCATCAAGCGCTCGGCGACTGGCACTGCGTCCTCGTCACGCAGCAGGTCCGGCAGCAGCACAATGAATTCGTCACCGCCCATGCGCACGATGGTGTCACCGGGACGAACTTGCTGGGTCATGCGTTGCGACACTTCGATCAGCACCTGATCGCCGAAGTAATGCCCGATCGAATCGTTGATGGATTTGAATCCATCCAGATCAATGCACATTACCGCCAGACGCCGATTACGCCGACGACTGATGTGGCAATCCCGAACAAGTCGCTCTTCAAGCGAAACACGGTTAAGCAAACCGGTCAGCCGGTCATGGCTGGCATTGAAGCTCAATTCGCGTTCGAAATTTTTCTGTGCGCTGATGTCCCGGGCAATGCCGAATACTCCCACAATCTCTCCGTTGACCATGATGGGCAGGTTGGAGATATCCATGGTCAACAGTTGCTCACTTTCGTCGCGAAGCTGTGCCTCGAAGCGCTGAGGCGATCCGGCACGGGCTGCGCAAAAATGCTGACTGACCCGTTGCAGATCCTCATCGAGTACAAGATGGGAAAAATGATGACCAATGAAATTGACGGCCGTCTGCGGTTTCAGCTTCAGGCCCGCAGGATTGACGCTTTGGACGTTGCCGGCCAGATCGAGGGCGAACACCGGGTTGGGGTTATAGGTGAACAATGAACGAAAACGTTGTTCGCTCTCCTCCAATCGCCGACCGTCACGCTCATGACGGATCGCAATGACTGCCAGTTGCGCGGCAAACACCAGCTGTTGAATCTGCACCTCGTCCGGCGCATGGATACTCTTTTGGTACAGGGCAAATGTCCCCAACACCGTTCCTTCATGGGAGAGCAAAGGGACTGACCAGCAGGAACGCAGGCCATGCCCCAGCGCCAGGCTGCGGAAACGTTCCCAGTTCGGGTCCCGTGCGATGTCTTCGGTGACTACAAGCTCGCGCCGGAACGCTGCTGTGCCGCAGGTCCCTTCCTGCGGACCAATAGCCATTCCATCTATCGCCTCGCTGTACTCGGCCGGCAGACCTGGTGCCGCGCCGTTGAGTAAGTGCTTGCCCTCTGCATCCGCCAGCAGGATAGAGCAGTAGGTTTCGGGAGTCTGTGTGTCGAGCATCTGGCAGATGGCGCAGAGTACATCGCCCAGATGCTGATCGGTCGCGATCATGCCGAGAATGTCACGTTGCGATTGGGGGAAGGTCTTGCTCTGAAAGCTTGGACGAGTATTCATGGTGATTCCTGAAGACTCTCGATTCGTCCGGTCTTCAGAGAGCCAGAAACAGTAGCGGGCCGATCACTGTCCACTTTTGCGTCGGATATACACTCTATAGAGCGTCGCCCCGTTAAAAACAGACTCAGATCTAACAAAAAAAGCAGGATCACATTGTTGCCGTCTGGCTGACTTCGCTGTCTCGACTTTTGGAAATCCGCCCTTTTACGGACGTTCACGACACCGCAGGTGGCCACATCGAACGCTGCGATTTTCAAGCCTGATTGTTCACCCGTGGCTACGGCGTGGGCGATGCCAAGACGACGCCGCACCCTAGCGATTTCGTCCGCGCCCTACGGACCGCTCTACTGGAGTCCCGTCATACTCCCTATGGCCGAAAGCAGTCATTTGTGGACGGCAGCTATCGGCCAAAAACCGTCATTCGCGCCCCATCGTTTTGGACTCAAATCAGCTTTCTGCTCCGAGCATAATCATCGCACTTCTACTGAAGCTACTCTTTGAATGAGCGCCGTCTCTACACCGGCTCCACCTCATCGACCGGCAATGAAGCAACCATTTCTGCCCGGCACACTTCAAGTATTTCATCAGCAAGTGCGGAGTCATCCGGGCAGGCGCGCGACAAAATAATCGCGCCGACGGCACGTGAAAGCAGGTCGATCATTTTCTTTCTGCCCTCACCCGGCTCAGGATCCGCTCCCGTCGGGTATTTCTCTTCTAGCGTCTGCAGGGTGTGTTCTATGCCTTCGGCAAATGTCGCTTTCACATCGTCCGCCTGACGCGCCGCGTCGCCACACAGCGCGGCCATCGTGCAACCACTGCCGCGTCCGTCGCGATGTTCTCTATTCACGTAAACGTTGATGAAGCCCGGAACATCCAGAGCTTGGGCAGCTGTCAGCGATTTGGCCAGACTGCACGCCGAGGCTTCGGCCATCAGGTCTGCCTTCGACCCGAAATGTTTGTAGAAACCACCATGAGTGAAACCGGCGGCCGCCATGAGATCAGCAATGCCGACGCCGTCAAAGCCCCGCTCACGGAACAGCTCTGAGGCGGTTTCAACGATGCGCTCTCGATTTGCCTGCGCCTGGGCCTTGGTTACTCTCACTTGCAATACCTCGTGTTTCCCGGGAAATCCTAAGTCCGATGATACATAGATGTCACCTATAATCAAAATTGTTGACAGTTTAGATTTCGATCATCATCCTAATTGCAAGCACCACTGATCTTCATCAACGGGCACGGAAGATTCATCAGATGACCAAGCAGACTCTGTTCACTCCTTACATACTAGGCAGCCTCACGCTATCAAACCGCGTCGTTCTCGCGCCGCTGACACGCAACCGCGCCGGTCAAGGCTTCGTCCCTAGCGAATTCGCGGCGACCTATTACAGCCAGCGCGCCAGCGCCGGCTTGCTAATCAGCGAAGCCACGCAGATTTCCCGGCAGGGACAGGGCTATCAAGACACCCCGGGAATCTACACGCCGGCACAGATCGATGGCTGGCGCGCCGTGACTGATGCCGTGCATGCCAAGGGAGGAAAAATCTTTCTGCAACTGTGGCATGTCGGCCGCGTCTCGCACGTCGACCTGCAGGAAAACGGCGCTGCCCCCGTGGCCCCTTCTGCGCTACGCGCCGCCACCAAAGTGTTCGTCAACAACCGCTTCGAAGACGTCTCCGAGCCTCGCGCACTGGACATCAGCGAACTGCCGGGAGTCGTCAGCGACTTCCGTCAGGCGGCGGCCAATGCGATCGCCGCTGGCTTCGATGGCGTGGAAATTCACGGTGCCAACGGCTACCTGCTCGATCAATTCCTCAAGGACAACGCCAATCTGCGCACCGATGCTTACGGCGGCTCGATTGAAAATCGTGCTCGTCTGTTGCTCGAAGTGACGGAGGCTGTGGTTAGTGAGATCGGTGCCGACCGCACCGGTGTACGCCTGTCACCAGTGTCGCCGGCCAATGGCGTATCCAGCAGCGATCCGCAGGCGCAATTCGATTACGTCGTAGAACAACTCGACGCCCTCGGCGTGGTTTACCTACACGTGGTCGAAGGCGCGACCGGCGGCCCGCGTGACGTGGCGCCCTTCGATTTCGCCGCCCTGCGCCAGCGCTTCAAAAACACCTACATCGCCAACAACGGCTATGACCTCGATCTGGCCACCTCGCGGCTCGCTGAAGACCAGGCAGACCTGATCGCCTTCGGTCGCCCCTTCATTGGCAACCCGGACCTGGTGGAACGCCTGAAACATGGCGCGCCGTTGTCCGCGTTCAATCCCGCCACCCTCTATGGCGGCGGCGCGGCAGGCTACATCGATTACCCGACACTGGCTGAATCGAGCATCAGCGCAAGCTGAGCTCGTTCTGTTTCTCATATCCTGAAAGAGAGATACCCCATGAGCACTCGCCCAACTGTTTTGATCACTGGCGCCTCCACCGGGATTGGCGCCGTCTACGCCGAACGCTTTGCACAACGCGGCCACGATCTGGTGGTAGTTGCCCGCGATCAGGCGCGCCTGGATGTACTGGCCGCGCGCTTGCGCAGCGAACACAACGTCAACGTCGATGTGATCCCGGCGGACCTGACTCAACCCGGCGATCTGAGCAACGTTGAAAACCGTCTGCGCGACGACGCCCACATCGGGATCCTCGTCAATAACGCCGGCGCTGCACTGTCCGGTCATTTCGTCGAGCAAAGCACCGATAAAGTGGCGCAACTGGTCGCCCTCAATACCACGGCGCTGGTTCGGCTCGCCAGCGCCATCGCTCCACGCCTGGCCAAGGCCGGTGAAGGTTCGATCATCAACATCGGTTCGGTTGTAGGCCTCGCACCGGAATTCGGCATGACGGTCTACGGTGCGACCAAGGCCTTTGTGCTTTTCCTGTCCCAAGGTTTGAGCCTGGAACTGTCGCCTCAAGGCGTCTACGTGCAGGCCGTGCTGCCGGCCGCCACGCGTACGGAAATATGGGATCGCTCCGGCGTCGACATCAACACCCTGAGTGAAATCATGGAAGTGGGCGATCTGGTGGATGCCGCTCTCGTCGGCTTCGATCGTCGCGAACCCGTGACCATTCCGCCGCTGCACGAAGCGGAGCGTTGGGATGTCCTGCAGGGCGCACGACTGGGCCTGATCGGGCAAATACGTCAGTCCGCGGTTGCTCAGCGTTACCAGACTCCAGCGTGATCTTCAGGTAGTGAGCATTTGGGGCGGATTCGATGCAAGCGCAAGGCGCTGCATCGAATCCGTCCAGAAATCGGGAGTGGTAATGAATTCAGCCCAGACAAATCCCCCTTCGGGTTCGCCAACGTCGTTCATCAACGCTGCGAACCAATCGATCACGGTCAACGGTATTCCATTCGCCTACCGCGATATCGGCCCCACTACCGGTGTGCCCCTTGTAATGTTCAACCATTGGGGCGCGGTGCTCGATAACTTCGATCCCGCAATCATCGATGGCCTGGCGCAAACCCGACGCGTCATTACCACCGACTATCGTGGCATCGGCGGCTCGGGTGGAACCGCGCCACTGACCGTTGGCGAGATGGCCGACGATGCGATTCAGTTGATCCGTGCGCTGGGGCTGGAAACCGTTGATGTGCTCGGATTCTCCCTCGGCGGCTTCGTCGCTCAGGACATCGCTCTGAAGGCGCCTGATCGGGTGCGGAGGTTGATTCTGACCGGCACCGGGCCGGCCGGCGGCAGCGGTATCGGCAAAGTTGGCGCGGTGTCGTGGCCATTGATTCTCAAAGGCCTGCTGACCCTGCGCGATCCGAAATTCTATCTGTTCTTCACTTCTACGGCCAACGGCCGTCGATCTGCCGCGCAGTATTTGCAGCGCCTGCAAGCCCGCAAGAACAATCGTGACCAAGGCCCGACGCCCCGTGCTTTCCTGCGCCAGTTGAAAGCGATCACTGCGTGGGGCAAACAGCCGCCGCAAGACCTCGAACGCTTGCAGGCACCAGCGCTGGTCGTCAACGGCGACACCGATATCATGGTGCCCAGCATCAATTCGTTTGAACTGGCCAAGCGTATCCCCAACGCAGAGTTGGTGATTTATCAGGATACCGGTCACGGCGGGATTTTCCAGCACCACGTTGATTTTGTGGCCAAGGCGCAGGCGTTCCTCGATGCCTGACCACGCACCGGCTACCCTCCCTACAACCGACAAGAGCCGCACCTCGATGAAAGCATTTCTTATTGATCGCTACGGCAAGCAACCCGGACGCCTCGGCGAAGCGTCAGCCCCTGAAGTGGGTGCCCACGACGTCTTGATCGAGGTCCATGCCAGCAGTGTCAACGTGCTGGACTCGAAGATCAGCACAGGCGAGTTCAAGCTGATCCTGGCCTACTCGTTTCCGCTGATTCTGGGCAACGACCTGGCGGGGGTAGTGGTGACGGTCGGCTCGCATGTGACACGCTTCAAACCAGGTGACGAAGTGTACGCTCGCCCGCCGCAAAGACGGATCGGCACGTTCGCCGAAAGGATTGCCGTGGACGAGAACGCGATCGCCCTGAAACCAGCCAATACCAGCATGGCGCAAGCCGCGTCCCTGCCCTTGGTGGCACTGACTGCCTGGCAAGTGCTGGTCGACACCGCCCGGCTACAAAAGGGCCAGAAGGTGTTGATTCACGCAGGCTCCGGCGGCGTCGGCACCATTGCCATCCAGCTTGCCAAACACTTGGGTGCCTTTGTCGCCACAACCACCAGCACCGCGAATGTCGAATGGGTCAAGGTGCTGGGGGCTGACGTGGTCATCGACTACAAAAAGCAGAATTTCGAAAATGTCTTACACGGCTACGACGTGGTGTTGAACAGCCTCGGCACCGATGTCTTGGACAAGTCACTCAAGGTCCTCAAGCCCGGCGGCCAACTGATTTCCATCTCAGGGCCGCCCACTGCGCTGTTCGCACAGGAGCAAGGGTTATCCTGGCCATTGCAGCAGGTTATGCGTCTGCTGAGCCTCGGCATTCGGCGCAGGGCACGCAAGCAGGACATCAAGTACACGTTCGTGTTCATGCGCGCCAACGGCACCCAACTGCAACAAATCAGCGCACTGGTTGAGGCGGGCATCATCAATCCGGTGATTGATCGAACGTTTTCCTTTGAATCAACGGCAGATGCTCTGAAATACGTCGAACAGGGACGAGCCAAAGGCAAGGTCGTCGTTACGATCAAATGACTACCCGCCTATCAATGCCGACTGCGCCCGAGCAATTTGAAACACACCAGCACTCGTCATCCGAGCTGAGCGAGTCGGCTGCAAAAAAGTTGCCGAAACAGATAGCGCCACAAACAGACCTCTTACCTGTTGCACCGACAGTGATCTTATGGCGCAGTTTGATGCTTCAGCAGTAGAGATCTGGTTGTATGAGAGGCGTGCAGTATGGCTAGCGCCGAATATCGCTGACGCCAACTCCCTATCCGAGTTGGGAAAGTATCGGGTGAATGATTCAGGGCGAAAGCGAGCAGGCGTGAACGGCAGCTTCTGGCCGATAGCAGACAGTCATTCTCGCTCTGCTCCGGAGTACACAACTATCCCCCTACCTCCCCAGCAACTCCCGAACCCTCCCCCCAACACCTCCACCGCAAACGGCTTCAACGCACCTATCCCGCCCAGCAACCCCACATCCATCACCAGCAGATCAATGTGTACATCCGCCCTCAACAAGCGTCCGGCAGACTGACCTTCCTTTTCTAGAGGCTTGGAGGCCTGACAGTTTTGTAATTACGCCACTTGCCATGCCATGGCACACCGACTGTCCGGAGCGAATCCATGCTTGTATTCCTCACTCAATATCCCCGCCAGCCTCTCATCCAGATCTGCGGTGGCTTTAGCCTGAAAGCCTATGCGGGAGTAAAAGGGTGCATTCCATGGCACGTTTTTGAATGTCGTAAGCGTTACGAAACCAAGTCTGATTGAGCGCGCATAATCCTTCGCGGCCTCAACCAGACGCCGCCCAGTACCTTGTCCTTGCATCGATTGCATCACTGATAATTCATAGATATGAAGATCACTGCCGTGGCGCTCGGCACTGAGAAATCCTTGTGGCCGATTCTCGGCATCCACTGCAACCCAACATGTCGATAGCGCAATGAGTTGGATGTGACGTTCGATGGACATCGGAGGCGATTCAGCCAGCCAACTCAACTCATCAATCAAGCGAAATGCTTGAGCAGCGGAGGTTTCAATGGCAGGCAGGCGTTGTGCATCTTCCGGTACAGCAAGGCGGATAGTTACAGGCATATGTTGCCTTTGGTGATCTGAGTGAGGTAGCGGTCAAACTGGAAAAGCCAGCTTTGGATAGTCGAAGATATCATGCACTCAGACGACCGGACGCGCGCCTTTCGGGGCACAGCAACTGCAGGGTGCCGAACGGCGAGCCGGTGATGGACAAGGCGGCGTCGACAATCTTGCCGGAGAGGGCTTTGAGGTCTTGCTCGCCGATCAGGTCAAGGCTGATACGGTGCAGGCATTCGATGTCCGACAGGGCGGTTTCCGAATCACGGGAAACGCCAAGGGGGAAAGCGGCCGGGAAGGCGGTGCGTAGGGTTTTCATGGGGCTACCAAGGGAACGGCATTGAGCTACTAGCCGCGTATCAGCAAAGCTGTGCCCACGCGCTATGGGTAGACGTTCGGTGGGGGTCGCTGCTTGGGCTTTAGCTAGGCTGGGAAAGCGGCCTGTCAACCGGCTTATTCTTGTCTGACACTTCGCTTTCGCAGGCAAGCCAGCTCCCACAGTTGATCTTTGTTGTTGCTGAAGTTGGGGTCGCAGGTGCAACAGCTAAGACAGCCTGGCATTGTTGTAGACTTCCCGGCCTTCAACCCCCTCCTTGAGAACATGGACGTGAAAAAACTCCTGCTGCTCGGATGCATCTCCTCGGCCTTGACCGGCTGCACCTTTACCGGCGCCAATGAAGTCGCACCGGGCGAATACATGATCACCAGCCATGGCAGCATCTTCAATTCGCGTGAGGGCCTGCTGGAAAACATCAACCAGAAAGCCGCGAAAGTCTGCGACGGCAAACCGTATCACCTGGAAGGCGACAGTGGCGCGAACATGGTGGTGAGCACTACCACGCATATCGGCCAGACGCCCACTACCGTGCTGGGCTTGAAAGCGGTGTGTGAAGGTCGCAAGAACTGAAGCCCGTGCCATTGCCATCAGCTGTGAATGGGTAACGCCAACCCAAACAGCACAAAGAACCCGCCGCAGACTTTGTTGAACCGTCGCCCGGTTCGCGCCAGCCAAGGCCGAACGCGGTGCGCGGCGCTGGCCACGGTGTATTCAACGACAAACTCGACGACCGCGTAGGTCAACGCGATGGCAGCCGTCTGCGCGATGAGGCTTCTGTGTGGGTCGAGGAACGGTGGAATAAACGCGGTAAACAGCAACAAGGCCTTGGGGTTTGACAGGGCCGATACCAGCCCCTGACGGAACAACGACCAACCCTGTAGCGTCGGGGTACCGGCCGCCTCCAGGCTGACCGGGGCGGAACGCCACAACCCGAAGCCCAACCAGATCAGGTACAGCCCACCGGCCACTTTCAAGGCGGTGAACCAGGTGGCCGAAGCCTGGATCAGTGCCCCCAGGCCCAACGCGCACAGCGTCAGCACCATGGCAAAGCCGAGCACGCCGCCGCTGATGGTGAACAGGGTTTTGCGGCTGCCGTGGATCGCGCCATGGGTCAGCACCAGCAATGCATTCGGGCCTGGCACCACGGCGATGCCGCAGCAGGTGAAGAAGTAGAGCAACCAAGTCTCGAAGGGCATGATCAGGTCCGGCAACGGTGGATTCAAGCCCGCATCCTGCGAGCGAACGGCTATCATGAAAAGCGCATAATTCACGCCACAGCCATTCGATTAACGAATAGAGGTCACCCGCATGCCTTCCAGTGATTTGCAGATCGATTGGCTCAAGTGCTTTGTCGCGGTGGTGGACGCAGGTTCGCTGTCGGGCGCGGCCCATGAGGTCAACCGGTCGCAGTCCGCCGTCAGCATGCAAATGAAGAAACTGGAGGCCGCGCTGGGACGGCCCTTGTTGAACCGTGGCCCGAGGCATCTGCAGTTGACCGATGACGGCCAGACGCTGCTGGGTTATGCGCGCCGTATGCTCGCGCTGCACGCGGAGACCCAGGCGGCGTTTCATGGCGAAACCTTGACCGGGCGCATCCGCCTTGGGGTCGCGGAAGACTATGCAGCAAAGTACCTCACGCCGGTGCTCAAGCGTTTTGCGCCGCGCTACGCCGGTGTGGACATTGAACTGACCTGTGAACAGTCCACCGCCCTGATCCCACGGGTGCGTAGCGGTGATCTTGATCTGGCGCTGGTGTCCAGGGACTCGCCGCACAGTGGCACCTTCCTGTTCAAGGAACCGATGGTGTGGGTAGGCTCGCCTCAGTTCGAACTGTGGCGCCGGGACCCGGTGCCCATCGCCGTCTACGAAAGCGCCAGCCTGGCGCGGCGGTATGCGGTGAATTCACTGGCCCAGCAGGGGCGTCAGTTCAAGGTGGTGTACAACAGCTCCAGCCTCGCCGGCCAAGTGGCTGCGGTCGAGGGCGGGCTCGCGATTGCCGCGATCACTCAGTGCACCGTGCAGCCGTCACTGCAGGTCTTGGGCAGCGAACAAGGGTTGGGGAGTATTGAACCGATGGAGGTGTCGATTCTGCGCAGTCGAGACTCTCGCGGGTCCAAGGCGGTCAACAGTCTGCATGCGTTTATCATCCGTGCGCTTAGGGTTCAGGCGTAGCGCGCGCCCTGTTAATCTGCGGCACCTGCCTTCTTACGGAGCTCTCTGTGAGTTCATCAAAACGCGACAGCACCCGCATCGAACGCCGCCTCGTCGCCACGCTCACCGACGCCTGCGAAACCGCCAAAGCCGAAATCCCCGGGTTTGAATGGCTGACCCACACGGTCAATTACGCCGACTTCCCCGGCAGCCTGCGTATCACCTGGGTCTTTGACACCCGCGCCAGCCAGGCGCAGGCCGTGGCGACAGGGCTGGACGCGCGTATCCGCGAGTTGACCGCCACTGCGCTGGACGACGCCGAGATCCCGCCCGTACCGTTGGCGCGTTGCGTTCACTTGGATTCTGAAGAAGCCTGCCATGCCCAGCACGGCGGAAACTGGCGTTTGCGCCTGATGCGCTCAGCCAACTAGAGACTGACACCCAACTGCTGGATAATGTCCCCGCCCTGTTCCTCGCTTGTCGATAAGGAAGTCCTGTCCCATGAAGTTGCCGTTTTCCGCTGCCCTGCTCGCGTCAGCCCTGCTGTCGCCTTCCTTTGCCCAGGCCGACGACGCCGCGTTGGTCGACACGCTCAAGGCCTTCACCCGTTGTGACGAGACGTTCTTCAGCCGCCTGAACACGCACCGTGATGCGTGGCAGGCCTATGCCCCACTCAAGCAGGAAAAGAACTTCACCTGGATCGCGGTGCGCGACCGCACCGAACCCAAGGCCTCGGCAGTGCCAGTGACCGCGCCGGCCATCGCGGGGTTGAAGCTGCTGTCCTATAACGATGAGGTCAGCGATCTCGGCCCGTTGGGCCTGTATTACTTCTGGGGCTTCACGGTGGACGGCACGATTGATGAAGTCGCCCCGCGCGTCGCGGCGTTGCTGGACCAACCCGGTGCGCTGCAAAAAGGCGAGGGGCAATACACGCGCAGCGAGTTGAAGGTGGGCAACAGTTGGCAGGCGATCAAGCCCATGCCGGGCAAGGCACCGGGGCTGCGCAATGTGGAGCGGGTGCTGATCGTGGAGCCGGAGGGCAAGCATTCCCGTGTGAGCTGTTCGGTGCAGGGTGGCGTGAATGCCGGGTTGCTGGCGTTGTTGCGGCCGGACATCGCGCCGGTGGATTACCCGCGCACCGTGGCCGACACCCATCTGGCCGATGTGCCGGTGCCGCCCAACGTGCTCCAGGGCCTCGACGCGCCGCTGTTGCAGCCCAAGTTCAAGACGTTGAGCTACAGCTACCTGTCGAAGAACGGCGCGGGCAAGGACGCGCCGATCACCATCCGGTTCAAGGCCGAGGGCGGTTTGCTGGTGAAGAATGAAGCCTACGGCGGCGCCTTCAATGTGGACCGCCTGATGCTGGCGGACCTGATCCAGCTGAAATCGAAAATGAACGGCGTGGGCGAAGGCCAGGTGCTGCAGACCCGCGAGGCCGAGGTGAAACTGCCGACGAGCTGGGTGCCGGGCCAAACCCTGAGTGCGCACCTGAAGATGGCCAACGTGCCGGTCAAGCCTACCGACAAACCGGTCGAAACCACCTTGACCTGCAAGGTGGGCGAGCGCTTCCCGGCACGCCAGGTGTTTGCGTCGTTGACGGGCGATGCCATTCGGTTGACCTGCGAGCAGGACGGTTATTCGTCCAATCGCGCATTTATCGAAGACCTGGGCGTGGCGTTGACGCTGGAGTCGACGTCGAGCCAGACCCACTATGTGAATGAAATCCAGACGCTGGACGTGGTGCGCTGACACAGGGTGGTCTAACCACTACAAAGGATAGGTGGGTCTCAAAAGCTGCGTATCAGCGAGCCGAAAAGATCCCCCTCAGGCATCTTGCTCAACGGAATGTCGGCATTCTCAAACCACTCCTGACTGGCCTCAGGGTGCGGACCGCTCAGCACCACCACGCCCTTTTCATAGGTATACCGCGCCGCCGCTACGTCGCCATTACGATAGGTCGCGATAGTCTTGTATGAGCCTTTGGGAAAGTAGGGGCCGTCCTGGAAGAAGACATGATCAGCCTTGCCCGCCCACGTGACCTGTACGGCGGCATCGGCGATGCCGGCCACCTCAAAACCAGGGCGACCGGCTTCGCCGTCGAGGTCTTGGGGGATCAGGCCGAGGTTGTTGTCGTCCGCCAGGTAGGCGCCCATGCACAAGCCCAGGTAGCGGCCGCCGTTGGCGACGTAGCTGCGGATGGCTTCGCTGCGTGCTTCACCCAGGCTACGCAGCGCGCCAGGAATGTCCTGACCACCGCCCGGCTGCACGTAGAGGTCGTAGCGCGCCAGGGTTTGTGGCGTGATGTCGATCGACTCATCCGCGCCCACAAAATCGATGTGATAGTTGGGGTTGAGTCGTTGCAGGGCCTTCGCCACGTTTTCGGAACAGTCGTCACAACCCGCCGGGCCCCGGTAGATGGCGACGTGGGTGATAGGCGTCGCGGCCTCGGCAGGTGACGGCAGCAACAGGACAAAGGCAAACAACGTGGCAGTGACGGCTCGCAGGTTCATGGCGATGGGCTCCAGGGCGGACACCCCAAAGCCTATAGCGATTGCGCCGTCAAATCCGTTAACAGTTGTAAACACTGCGCGCGGGGTGAACGGCGCCTTGCTACCGCCTTAAGACGTCACGCCATTGGCTTCACTTGGCAAACGCATACGCCCCGCCCTGCTCCACCGCCTTGCGATACGCAGGTCGCGCCTGGAATTTCTCCACCCACGCTGCCAGGTTCGGGTAGGCCTGCAACTTGCCCTGGGCCCTGGCGATTTCACCGATAAAACTCATCTGGATATCCGCACCGCTCAGCTCATCGCCAAGCAGGTAGGCTTTGCCCGCGAGCACGTCGTTCAGGTAACCGAGGTAGTTGGCGACTTCCGACTCGATACGCGGATGCAACGGCGCGCCTGCCTCGCCCAGGCGGCCGACGTAGAGGTTGAGCATCAACGGCAACATGGCCGAACCTTCGGCAAAATGCAGCCATTGCACGTAGTGGTCGTAGGTGGCGCTGGCGGGGTCCGGTTGCAGGCGGCCCTGGCCGTGGCGACGGATCAGGTAGTCGATGATGGCGGCGGACTCGATCAGCACCAGGCCGCCGTCTTCGATCACCGGGGATTTGCCCAACGGGTTGATCGCCTTGAGCTCCGGCGGGGCGAGGTTGGTTTTCGGGTCGCGTTGGTAGCGCTTGATCTCGTAGGGCAGGCCGAGTTCTTCGAGCAGCCACAGGATGCGTTGCGAGCGTGAGTTGTTGAGGTGGTGGACGATGATCATTGAAGGCTCCGCAGGGCGAGAGGAATGTCTTGGAAACAGACTACGCCAGCCTTCGGGAGTGCCGACAAATAATTTTCTGCGTGACAAACGCCGTGGTTACCATGGGGATCGGTTAGAGAGGAGGCACAGCATGGATCTGAAATTCAGCCACGTCGACATACTGGTCGAAAATCTTGAGCAAGCCTGCGCCTATTACGCACGCATTCTCAAGGCACGCATCTCCAAGACGTTCGTGTGGGAACGCGGCGGCCTGCATGTGCGCTATGCCGTGGTGTTGATGGGGCAAGAACGCTTTATGCTGGTCCAGCCGATCGCCGACAACCTGCGCGAACTGTTGGACGCCCACGGCGAAGGCATGATCTACCGCCATTGCTACACCACGCCAGACATCGAGATCGCTTATGACGAGCTGATCGCCGCCGGTGTGCAGCCTGAGAACGAAAACGGCGTGCCCCTGGCCCGCGAGAACCTGCAATCGCCGTCCGGGGGGCGCATTATCTGGCTGCCCAAGCGCTTCGGGCATTTCTCCATGGAGATTCTGGAAGAGGCGACCCTGGAGGCGTTTATTGTGGAGGCGTTTGGCTGATCGAGGCCCACGCCGCCTGCGCCAGCAACGCGGCGTAGTGATTCGGGCTGTGCTTGACCCGGCCGGATAACCACGCACGGGCATAGCTTTCGGCCGAGCCGATGATCAGCGACAGCAGCAGTTCTGCCGGAATATGGCTGAACGCCTCGCGGCGGCCTTCGTCGCTCATCCACTCGGTCAATTGCGCATTGCGCTGCTTGTTGCGGGTGAGCAGTTCGTCCTTGTGCGGGCCGTTGGCCACGGCGAAACGGCTCTGGAACATAAAGCGCGCCCATTCGGGTTGCGCATCCACCCACTCCACATAACTGCGCACCAGCGCTTCCACACCGGCCTGGGCGGTTTGCGCCGGCTTCAGATAGTGGTCTCGCAAGGCGGCCTGATCTTCCAGCGCGGCAAAAAACAGCGCGGCGACGATGCCTTCCTTGTTGCCGAAGTGATGGTAGATGGCGCCCACGCTGGTCTCGCACCGCGCGCGGATGGTTTCGATATTCGTCGCTTCAATACCCACGTCGTTAAAGCTGGCCAGGGCCTCGCGCAGGATGCTGCGCTTGAGGTCGCTGCGCCGGCCCGGGAAGGTGCGCTCGATCAGGTCAGGTGCGTGCATGAAGTGGCTCGCCAAATGTACGGAGTCTAAAGGTACAGCCTCCTGCAGAGAAGGCATGGCTTGACACCTGTGGAATTTACAGAATATCGTTCCGTTACAGAATATTATTCTGTTAACCCATTGCGAGGATAATCCATGAGCCAGTTTCTCAGCATGTTCAACAGTGTAGGCCCTGCAGCCTTCAGCCAAATGGCCTGCCAAGTGGCGCCCTACTTCAGCACCATCAACCCGGAAATCGCCGAACTGCGCCCTGGGCATGCCGTGGTCAATGTGCCGTTTCGCAAGGAAATCACCAACCACTTGGCGTCCGTGCATGCCATTGCGTTGTGCAACGCGGCGGAATTGGCGGGGGGGACGATGACGGACGTGTCGATACCGTCAGGTGCCAAATGGATCCCCAAGGGCATGACCGTGGAGTACCTGGCGAAGGCCAAGTCGAACATCCGTGCCGTAGCGGATGGCAGCGGTATTGATTGGTCCACCGCGGGGGACAAGATCGTGCCGGTGGATATTTTTGATGAGGGCGAAGTGAAGGTGTTCACCGCCAGGATCACCATGAATGTGAAGATCGCCTGAGGCCATGGCGGCTGGCTCGGCAACTGCCGAGCCACGCTTCAGTGCACCATCGACCACAGTGAAGCACCTACGCCGGTGATGCTCTCCCCCGCAATCAAGCCAGCGGCGGCGGTAATCGCAAAGCGCTCGGTGAGGCTTGGCCAGCGGCAGCTCAGCAGCCAGGTCAGTATGGCGCCCAGGGCCATCATCAGCGAGACCGAGGCCGGCAGCACAAAGGCCAGGCCCAGGGCGGCGGCACTCGGGAGGAAGCGGGCACGATGGGCAGGCAAGGTGCTGTCCAGCACACCGAGCATTACGCCAACCAGGCCGCCGATGGCAATCGCCCAGCGAATGCTGGTGGACAGTGAATCCAACCCATGGGTGAGGGTTTGCGCCACGGCTTTCCAGGTAGCGACCGCCGGGGCCGGCCACTCTTCGGTGAGCAGCATGGTTTGCGGATCCGGGATCAACGCCAAGTAGGCGAATACGCCAACGATACTGCCGATGAAAATCCCCAGGATCTGCGCGATCACCTGCTTATGCGGCGTGGCACCAATGGCCTTGCCCACCTTGAAATCATTCATCAAGTCGGTGCACTGCCCGGCCGAGCCACCGGCCGTGTTGGCGCTCATCAGGTTGATCGGCACCTGCCCCGGCGCGACGATGCCAAAGCTCAGCTGGGACAGTTGCCCAATGGCGCCGATGGGCGGAATGCCGGTGGCGCCCACCACGCGCGCGGCGACGGCGGCGAGGCAGATCGCCAATGGGATCGTGAGCAACGCCATGCCCAGATTGATGCCGAACAGCAGCGCCTGCAGGCTCACCACCAACACAATCGCCAGCACAAAACCGGCGGCCGGCCCCGGCTTGGGCACCGTCCAGGTCGATTCGCCGCCGGAGTGCGTTGATCGGTACAAGGCCCACAAACGAATCGCCAGCGAGGCCAAGGTGGAACACACCATCAGGCTCACGCCCGGCCACAACAACCACTCCACCAGCGCGGCAAACTGCGGACCGCTGCTGCCCGCAGGCAAGGTCACCAGGTGTTGCGCCAACAACCAGGGGCCCAGGCCACCCCACGCGAGCAAGGTGCCGAGCAGCAGGGTCAGGCCCACGCGAATGCCGATGATACCGCCGAAGCCCACCAGCAACAGCGAAGGGTCGGCGGTGAAGGTCAGGCGCTCCAACTGACCGCTGGGCGACCAGCGCGGGAAGGCCCACATAAAAGTATCGACCCACTTGACCAGCCCGGAGAGCAACGCGGCGCTGAGCAGCACCTTCAAGCGCGTCGCGGCTTCGCGCCCATGGTTATAGATGTGCAGCAAGGTTTCCAGGGTGGCCATGCCCTCGGGGAATTTCAGCGCCTTGTCATTCAGCAACGAGGGCCGTAGATACCAGGCGATCCAGATGCCCAGGAAACTCACCGAGAACACCCAGGCAATCATGGGGATAGCGTCTAGCTGGTTGCCCGTCAGCAAGGTATAGGCCGGGATCGGCGCTACCAGTCCGCCGGAAATGATTGAAGCGGCGGCCGAGGCGACGGTCTGGTTGATGTTGCTTTCATGCAAGGTCCACGGCAGGTGTTCGGTGGAACGCTTGGCCACTCCTTGAAAGATGGCGTAGCCGATCAACAGCGCGATGATCGACATGTTGAACGACCAACCAATCTTCAACCCGGCGTAGACATTGGACGGCGTGAGCAGGATGCCGAGGACACTGCCGGTGATGACGGCGCGCAGGCTGAGTTCGCGGGTGACGGGGCCGTGCGTGAGGGTCGTTGGCGGGGCTGAAGTCATGCGGAGTCCTTTCGGCGACGAAACAGGGCGACCTAGTAAGTGAGCCCTGTAGAAGCCGAAGGTTCCTGTGGTGAGCGGGCTTGCCCCGCGCTGGGCTGCGCAAGCCCGCTCACCACTGGATGCCTGGTCACCACAAAAACCGGTTCAGCCCAGGCGAAACCGCGCGGTGTTGTCGCTCAATGCCTGGCTGCCTTTGCTCAAGGTATCGGCCGCTCGGTTCACAGCCCGCGCGCCGTCAAGCAAACGCCCGGCCGCCTGATCCACTTGCTGGATATTGCCGCTCACTTCATCCGCCGTCGCCGCTTGTTCTTCAACAGCAGTAGCGATCTGCGTCAGGGTGTCGGTGACGTGTTGCACCGCACCCGCAATCTCGCCCAAACGTGTGCCCAGCCCGGTGACGGATTCAGCATCCGTCAGTGCCTGTTCACACGCGGCGCCCATCAACGTGACCGCCTGGCTGACCGTGGCGCGCAGGCTGTCGACCGTGCCGGCAATCTGCGCCGTAGACGCCTGGGTGCGTTGCGACAAGCTGCGCACCTCATCGGCCACCACGGCAAACCCGCGGCCCTGCTCACCGGCACGGGCGGCTTCGATGGCGGCGTTGAGCGCCAGCAGGTTGGTCTGCTCGGCAATGCCACGGATGGTGTCGACCACCGACTGAATCTGCTGGCCCTGCTGGCTGACCTGCTCCAGCGCATCGGCGGTGTCGGTCAGGCGCAGGTTGAGTTGCTGGATGCTGGCCGTGGTGCGCTGGCTGTCGCGGCTGCTGTCTTCGGCGATGCGTCGGGTCTGCTGGGCGCTGCCCGAGGCTTGTTCGCAGCTTTTGGCGACGCCCAGGGACGTCGCGGCCAGTTGGGTGGCAGCAGCGGCAATCTGGCTGATTTGCTGTTGCTGGTCTTCGACTTCGGTGAGGGTGCTACCCGACTGGGAGTTGAGGGTCAGCACCGCCGCCCCCAGTTGCTGCGTCTCGTGATTGACCCCCAACAGGCTGGTGCGCAACTGCACCACCGCCACGTTCAGCGCGGTGCTGATGGCCGCGAGCTCGTCGCGCCCTTCCACCGCCACCTCGACGCACAGGTTGCCGTCGCGCAGGGACTCGGCCAGGGTGGTGATGCCGCTGGCGCTACGGCGGATCGAGGCTTGCAGGCAGATGAACAGGTACAACGCGGCCAGCGCCAACAGGCTGAAGGTCGCCGCTACCGGCACGAACTTCTGCAGCGAGCGATCACGGTAGTGACCCAAGCGCGCATCCAGCGAATTGAGCGATTGGTTACGCAGCGCGCCCAGGCTGCCGAGCATGCCGTCGACACTGGTTTCAAAGGCCGCCGTGTCGAGTTTGATGGTGCCGCCGAACACGCCGTCGTCGAGCACTTTGAGTTCGTTGTCCAGGCGTTGCAGGCTGCTGTCGTACTGCGCCGTCCATGGCTCCAGACCGGCATATTGCTTGGCCTTGAGCGAGGCCGCGGCCTTGACCAATTGGTCCCGCGCATCGCCGATGCGGCTGCGCAGGTCACGCATCTGCAAACGGCTCTGCAAGGTGAACTGCCCCGAGGCAATGGACGACTGGCCGACGCTGGCCATGCGGCCGATGCGCTCGATCAGGTCGGGGGTGTGCTGGGTGGAAATCTGCATCAGCAAGTAGGTTTCCAGCCACGGGTCGAGGATCAACCCGGCGTCGAGGGTGATCTGCTCGCGCAGGGTTTGCATCGCGGTCAGGGCCGATGTGAAACGGTCGTAACCGTCCGGCCACCAGCCCACGGTGCGCAGGGATTGGGAGTCCATGCCCTTGACTGTCGCCTGCAAGGTGTCGAAGCGCGCGAGGATATCAGCGCTGGCGTTCTGGGCTTTGAGTGAATCGCCCAGGGTTTGCAGGCTTTGCAGGATCACAGGGAAATTGGCGTCGACCTTGTCCATCGCCGCCTTCGCCGCCGGGGTGGGCGCGTGCAGTATGTCCGCCGCCTTCCAGCGCGCGGCCAGGTTGCGCTGGGCCGTCAACTGGCCATCCAACGCATCCAGGGCCAACAGTTGCCGGACACCGGACTGCTCGCTGGAAATCACGGTCAATTTGTCGCGATAGTCCGAGCCGATCATCCACAGGCTACCCGCCAGGGGCAGCATGAACAGGAAGAACAGGATCTGGAACTTGCGCGCAAAGCCGAAACGCCCCAACAGGCGAATACCCGGTGATAAAAGGCTGTGCATGTCCGACCACTCCCCAAAAACGACCCACGCGGTGCACCGCGGGGTGAAGCCTTGAAATGACTGACGGCAAAATGCCATGTCATTGATTAGCCTGGCTCAAGCAAGATACGGGCCGTTGGTAGAAGGGCTGGAGACAGACGGGCGCGCCCACTGAGCGTGCACGTGCCGTGCTCGAAAATGGGGCAAAAGCACTCAGTGGCGAAGGGATAGCTGTAACTAATGGCGCAGTGCGTAGGAACAGCGGAATTACTTCCTGCTGATTAGCACTTTTCCTCCCGCTCACACTGAAATCTCCTAATACCACTGGAGATTCATCATGGCACGTGCACTTAACAGCTCCGAACGCAGAACCTTCCGTGCAGCTCGCTATGCCGCGTTGCGCTCGCTCGAATTCACCATTCATCACCTGAACGGCGGCAATGCCGATGTCGCTCGGGTGTGGATGGGCGTCCAGCAACCTGGAAACCTGCAAGCCTTGGCTCAACGCCTGTACCGGATTTTTCAGGCACTGCAAAACATTCATGAAGGGCAAGTCAACTGCGAACCCAATGCCAATTGGTATGCAGAGGTCCACCCCAGCGACGCGGGACATCACATCACGCTGGGAGGGGCATTCTTCACCGCCCCGACCTATGGCAACGACTCGCGCGCTGGTACGTTGATCCATGAAACCAGCCATTTCAACGATGTGCTGGGCACCGACGACCACGCCTACGGTCAGGAAGCCTGCCTGCGACTGGTGCAACAAGCCGAGCAAGGCGACGGCAACCTGCACACCGTCCTGACCAACGCCGACAACTGGGAATACTTGGTGGAACACACCTACTGAGTTGCGATTGCAGCACTCGAAAAAGCCTGTTTTCGGACAGGCTTTTTTATCCCGCCCACGATCAGGAGTTGAACATGGAACGTCGATTATTGATGAGCGCCTCACTGGCAGCGCTGTACATGTTGGCTGCACCAGCACAGGCGCTCAATACTGCCAATGTTGAACCTCAAGCACTAAAAGAGTTTGCCGTCACACTGAACGCCCATGCGAGTAAGTTTCAATGGCAGCAATTATGGAAAGCCACGCGTGAACACGGTTACTTCAATAAAGAGTCCGCCACGCACTTCACTGCACCGATGGCGCAAGTACCCGATCTCGTGTCTACCGTTTTGAACAAGGCAACGACCGTTACACCCTTCGCTACAACCCGCGCCACCTACCGCTATGACTTTGCAGACAAAGTAGGGTTATTCGAGCACGTGGCCGTCACGGCACTGTGTGTGGATGTGGACTGGCGCACGCTTGCTGATGGAACCGATGTTGAAGATGCCCACGCGATGCGATCGGTGACCCTGTTGCTCGCCAAACCCTGCCCATGATGCAAGCGGCCACCCAGGATTTCCCTGGGTGGCTGTATCTATAGTGTTACAACGCACTCGCCAACAAAGCGGCTTCCTTGCAACGTCGGGTGGAATAGCGATCGCCGAAATTCCTCAAGTTGTTCTCGGCCGCTTTCCAGTCCGCCGCCACAACTTGCGCCCAGAACTTCGGCGTACGGCTGGCAAGGTTGCCATATTGGAAGGCAACTGAGGCGATCACGGTTTGCATCGGCGCCGGTAATGCTTCAAACGGGCGTCCCGCAGCTTTGCCGTAATCACTGGCCAGGCGCTCAATGAAAGGCGCCTTGTAGGCCTCGTCAATCCTGCGTGCATCCTGCGCACTGACATTCAGCGGCAGGCGTTCCAGGCATGCCACGGCTTGTGCACCGATCAACCCCAAGTAGGGTAAAAGCCGTTCGCTGAGATCCTTGGGCAGCATGTTCAGGTTCTTTTGCTGGCCCAGGTCAAAGCCGGTGCCGATGGTGACGCCGCTACGGCTGTTTTCCGGATCAGGCACGTAACCACGTGTGGCACTACCGCCTTCGAGCTGAGCGATGAAGGCCATATCTATCAAATTATTGGACATGGTGAGTTTCCTTTTGGTTTTAGGAAACTGCAGTCCATCACTCGCGCCATCCGCTCTTCAGAAGGTAAAGTTTCCTCATCTTCATAGGTAAAGTTTCCTACTGATTGTTCGCACGCATTACTTCCTAAGCTCTGACCAGCTCTCATCACAAGGAGGTTAGGCCGATGGAACCGAAAGACCTGGAACATATCGATGTACGACAACTCCCCCATTCCCTACAGGTGCTGGTTGCCTGTATCGGTCTGGAAAACGCGTTCCGCCTGACCTGCGTATATGGCGGCCGCCCTAAGTACATCCCCAAACACGCACAACGTACTTCGCTGGCGCTGATTTTATCGCCGGAAGCCCTGCAAGCCTTGATCAGTGATTTCGCGGGTATCTCTTTAGAGATCCCAAAGTCCGATCATTTTTTTCGGCAAATTCGTAATCAGAATATTCAAATGGGTATTTCCGATGGCGTATCACGAAGTGCACTAGCCGAGAAGTACGGACTGAGCCTTCGGCAAATCGCCAACATTCGACGCCAGGACACCTTTATTCATCGGTAATTACTTCCTACTGAATCACAAAGTTCCACACGGATAAATTGAAGTTGCGCACTTTCGCGCACTCACGATAAGGAAATTAAAAATGCCAGATATTGATAAAGGTCTCATTGGAGGCGTGATCGCCGCACTTCCACTGGACAAGATGATCACCGGGCCGCTGATGGCAATGATTCAGGCGCAAGTCGCCGCCAGCAAAGCGTATGCGGACTTTCTCATGGGTGTGTGTATCCAGGACGGCAAAGCCGTTTCGGTGCAGTTCGACTATGACGAAACCCTCGTCGACGAGCAGGGAATCTACAAGGGCACGGTCAGCAAGACCATGCGCATTCCGCTGCTCGCTGCTATCAGCCACCCCAATATCACCATTGAAGAAGGCAGCATCGAGTTCGAGCTGACCATCACCCAGATGGCCGAGGACACCAGCTCCAACGATGCTTCCGGCAGCTTCGACGCCAAGATGGGCTGGGGGCCTTTCAGCGTTTCGGTCAAAGGTGCCGCCAGCCACAAGTCGTCCCAGACTCGCAAGACAGACACCCGCGCACGCTACGAAATCAAGACCAAAATCGTTCGTCAAGACCCGCCGGAGGCCTTGATGCGCGTCATCGATTTCCTCACCGATGCCGCCACCAAGCCGGTAACACTGCCGAGCGCCACCCCAACCAGCCCGACAGAGCTGCCAAAAGCAGGGGTACTTCCACTGCCTGACGCCAAGCCTGCGGAAAAAACCAAATAGTCCCAACCCGCCCCGTCCGTCAGGGCGGGGCAACCCACTCGACTTGAAAGGAGTTCACCATGGCATTTTTTTCGCGCCCCAAGGAACCCATGTCGGCCAGCGACTTGAGCCACATCACCCGCGGGTTGCAGCAGGCCGCGGCGGCCACGCATAACCTGATCGCCCATCAATACATTGCACTGTTCGACCAGTTCTTCGATTACAACGCTGAGGACCTGGGCACGCCGATGAAGGCCAAGATGGTTGAGATCTCGCTGACCGAGGGACATACCATCAGCGTGCCGCTGATCGCACTGGTCGCGCCGAAGGGCTTGGCGCTGCACAAGATGGATGTAGACCTATCGGTAAAGATGCATAGCACTGAAATGCAAAAAGCCAGCCACGACCTCGAGAACGGTGACCTGCACAGCGAGAAGTTTTTCGTGACCTTTGGCGCCACCAAGCGTGAGGGTCAGGAGCGCGATCCAGATGAGGTGCAGATTCGCATCGAGTTCAAGGCGTGCGAGCCACCGGAGGCGATCAATCGAATCATCGAGGAGTACACCAACTTGATCAGCCCTACCGCAATTCCGCCAGGCCCTCCCCCCATGAACGAACAGCCCACCGCACAGGGCCCTTCGGACTTCGCGCCCTAAGGGCTCTTTAAAGGCCTATGGCATCACCCTGTACCGGTCGAAATTATTGATGTGATCATCCAGATTATCCTCAAGCATCATCCGGTACTGGTCGCAGAAGTACTTCAACATCGCCTCCCGCGCCTCGGCCATTTCCGCGCCGGACTTGAAGTTGCGCGCACTGGCCCAGGCATTGAAGCGTGTGGTGCCGAACATCATCGAGGCGCTGACCTGGCCGAGGTTTTCGTGAGCCTGCAGCTGTTCGTTCGACAGTTCGATATGCGCGTCGGCGCGGTCGTAGAAGGTGGAGTCGGTGGCGTCGGCCATGGTGGGTGTCCTAGGTCATCAGGTTTGAATGAAGGGGTATCAGGCCAGTAGCGCGGTAATCCATCTGGCCTGCTGCGCGATCTCTTTTCGCTTCTCTTCCGGCACCGCTTGCCGAGCGCGCTCGAAGCTGGCCAGGGTCTTGTGTTTTTGGCGCAGCATACGTTGCCACTTGGCAATGAACACCGGGCTGCGCGCCTGCAGTTGCAGCGGCCCGAAGTACAGCTGCTCAGCGGTGTAAGCCACTGGCCCGGCGCGCTCTGCGACAATGATCTCGTAGTAAAAGCGGTTTTCGCGCAGCAACTCTTCTCGAAGGATCGAGTAACCGTTATCCATCAGCCATTGGCGCAACGGTTGCTCACCGCCGTTGGGTTGCAGGATCAATCGCTCTTGGCCGCTCAGGTGCCGCTTACCGCTTTCGAGAATGTCACGGACAGTCTCGCCGCCCATGCCGCAGACGCTGATCGCGGTGATGCCGTCATCGGGCTTCATGGCCGCCAAACCATCAGCCAGACGCACGCTGATCTGCCGCTCCAGGCCGTTGTCGCGCACGGTACGTTGCGCCGCATGAAAGGGTGTGGTCGCGACCTCCCCCGCCACTGCCATCGTGATCAGGCCACGGCGCATCAATGCTACCGGCAAATAACCGTGATCGGAGCCGATATCGGCCAGACGCGCGCCCTTCGGTACGTTGGCGGCGACGCGCTCCAGGCGCAGGGATAAGGTATGTTCGTTCAACGCCCCTGCTCCCCCGAAAAACGATCCCGGCTGTTAGTCAGATGCAACACCATGGCGGCGCGGGCGGCGTCCGGGTCCTGGCGTTTGACCGCGTTGAAGATCGCCTCATGTTCCAGGTTCGCCAACTGGCCCAGGTGGGCAAAGTCGGCGCCGCCACGCTCATCGCCCTTCACCTGGGTGCGCGGGATCATCGCATTGCCCAGGTGCAGCATGATTTCGGTGAAGAAGGTATTGCCGGTGGCCTCGGCGATCAGTTGGTGAAAGCGTTTGTCTTCCTCCACGCAACTGTCGTTGTTGGCCAGGGAGGCCTGGTAGTCGTCGAGTGCCCGGCGCATGTGGGCCAGCTGTTCGTCGGTTCTGCGCAAGGCGGCCAGCGCGACGGCTTGCACTTCCAGGCCCAGGCGCAGCTCGAGCATGTTGCGCACGCTGGCCACCGTGTCCACATGCAGGCGCAAGCCCTGCTGGGCGTGCTGTTCCAGCACGAAGGTGCCGATGCCGTGACGAGTCTCCACCAGACCGGACGCCTGCAACTTGGAAATCGCTTCGCGCACCACGGTTCGGCTCACGCCATGCTCAGCCACGATGGTGGATTCCGAGGGCAGCTTTTCGCCGGGTTTCAACTGGCCGAGCAGGATGCGCTGGGTCAGCGCGTCGACCACGCCCTGGGCCAGGTTGGTGGAGCGTTTACGCAGGGGGATTCCACTTTCAATGGGCATTGCAACAGGTCCACGGGGTTGAGCTGTGCGGAGCTTAACACCCAGTCCGGCGTCAAACCTGGGTTGATTGAAAAAACCATCAACTTGTATGACAACTAAACTTAACGACCACTGTCACAAATACTCCTCTCACGGTACCCACCGGGAAAAATCCCGTTAAAAAATCAGCATAATCCCCAGCAAAAACTGAGCAAATAACCAAAACCTCTGTTCCACACACCGCATTATAAGAAGAAAAACACTCACCCCTGGATTGCGATCTCAAGAAGTCTACTTGTATGATGTCTATCAACAAGACACGCAAACCCGCATAAAAATAATCAGGGGGAGTTTTGAATTGTGACCAATTCAATCCATGTATCTGCCGTACCCGAAAGTGATCCCGTCCTCGCGCGCGCCGTGAGCAAAGTGAAGCGCCATGTGCTGCCGCTGTTCGTGATCATGTTCATCCTCAACTACATCGACCGGGTCAACATCGGCTTTGTGCGCACGCACATGGAGCACGACCTGGGCATCGGCGCCGCCGCCTATGGCTTCGGCGCCGGACTGTTCTTCATCGGCTACGCCCTCTTCGAAGTGCCCTCCAACATGCTGCTGCAAAAGGTCGGTGCGCGTATCTGGCTGACCCGCATCATGTTCACCTGGGGCATCGTCGCCACGCTGATGGCGTTCATCCAGAACGAAACCCACTTCTACATCTTGCGCTTCCTGCTGGGTGTGGCCGAGGCCGGTTTCTTTCCTGGGGTGATCTACTACTTCACGCGCTGGCTGCCTGGCGTGGAACGCGGTAAAGCCATCGCTATCTTTTTGAGCGGCTCGGCGGTTGCGTCGCTGATTTCCGGCCCGCTGTCAGGCGTGCTGCTGCAGATCGAGGGCTTTGGCTTCCACGGCTGGCAATGGATGTTCGCCATTGAAGGCTTGGCTTCGGTGGTGATTGGCTTCTTTGTGTGGTTCTGGCTGGACTCCAAACCTCACGACGCAAAATGGATGAGCCGCGAAGAGCAGGACGCGCTGGTCAATGCCATCGATCAGGAACAGCGCGACCGTGAGGCCCTCACCACCGTCAAGCCGACCCTCGGCAAGCTGCTCAAGGACCGCCAGATCCTGCTGTTCTGCGCGCTGTATTTCTGCATCCAACTGACGATCTACGCCGCCACCTTCTGGCTGCCGAGCATCATCAAGAAAATGGGTGACCTCAGTGATGTGCAGGTCGGGTTCTTCAACTCGATCCCCTGGCTGATCTCGATCATCGCCATGTACGCCTTCGCCTCGTTGTCGGGCAAGTTCAAGTTCCAGCAGGCCTGGGTGGCGGCAGCGCTGTTGATTGCGGCAGCGGGCATGTTCATGTCCACCACGGGCGGGCCGGTCTTTGCCTTTGTGGCGATCTGCTTTGCGGCTATCGGTTTCAAGTCGGCATCGTCGCTGTTCTGGCCGATTCCCCAGGGCTACCTGGATGTGCGTATCGCCGCCGCCGTGATCGCGTTGATCAACTCTATCGGCAACCTGGGCGGCTTCGTTGCGCCCACCACTTTCGGCTTCCTGGAACAGACCACCGGTTCGATCCAGGGCGGGCTCTATGGCCTGGCCGGCACGTCGGTGCTCGCCGCGATCTTGGTGTTTTTCGCCAAGACCGCGCCCTCTGCCGCGCTGGCTTCACCGAGCGCCGTGCCCACCCGCGCCGCCCTCAGCAAACCTCTTTAAGACTATTCAGGAACATGCCATGACTACGCCCGTCGTTACTCACTTCCAGGTCATCCCCGTCGCCGGCCACGACAGCATGCTGCTCAACCTCAGCGGAGCCCACGGCCCGTATTTCACACGCAATATCGTCATCCTCAAGGACAGCTCCGGCAACACCGGCGTGGGTGAAGTGCCCGGCGGCGAACGCATCCGCGAAACCCTGGAAGACGCCCGCAGCCTGGTGATCGGCCAACCCATCGGCCAGTACCAGCGCATCCTCAACCAGATGCGCAGCACTTTTGCTTCCCGCGACGCGGCGGGTCGTGGTTTGCAGACCTTTGACCTGCGCATCACCATCCATGCCGTCACCGCCATGGAAGCCGCGCTGCTCGACCTGCTGGGTCAATTTCTCGAGGTCCCGGTGGCCGCCTTGCTCGGTGAAGGGCAGCAGCGCGACGCGGTAAAAATGCTCGGCTATCTGTTTTATGTCGGCGACCGCAGTGCCACCGACCTGGCCTACCGCAACGAAGCCGACAGCGACGATGAGTGGTTCCGCCTGCGCCACGAAACCGCGCTGACGGCCGACGCCGTGGTACGCCTGGCCGAAGCCGCCAAAGCCAAATATGGTTTCAATGACTTCAAGCTCAAAGGCGGCGTGCTGAGCGGCGACGAAGAAATCGAAGCCGTCACCGCCCTGGCAGAACGCTTCCCGGATGCGCGTATCACCCTCGACCCGAACGGCGCCTGGTCATTGAAAGAAGCCATCCGCCTGTGCCGCGACCAGCACCACGTACTGGCCTACGCCGAAGACCCCTGCGGTGCCGAAAACGGCTACTCGGGCCGCGAAGTCATGGCTGAATTCCGCCGCGCCACCGGCCTGAAAACCGCCACCAACATGATCGCCACCGACTGGCGCGAAATGGGCCACGCGATCCAGCTGCAATCGGTGGACATCCCCCTCGCCGACCCACACTTCTGGACGATGCAGGGCTCGGTACGCGTGGCGCAGATGTGCCATGAATGGGGCCTGACCTGGGGCTCGCACTCCAACAACCACTTCGACATTTCCCTGGCGATGTTCACCCAGGTCGCCGCCGCAGCACCGGGCGACATCACCGCCATCGACACCCACTGGATCTGGCAGGACGGCCAGCACCTGACCAAGGCGCCGCTGAAAATCGAAGGGGGTTATGTAAAAGTGCCGAGCAAGCCTGGCCTGGGGGTGGAGATCGACATGGACGCGGTCGCCAAGGCCCATGAGGTGTACAAAGGCATGGGCCTCGGCGCGCGCGATGACAGCGTGGCGATGCAGTTTTTGATTCCGGGGTGGCGCTTCAACAACAAGCAGCCGTGCCTGGTGCGGTAATAAGGCAAACACCGTCTATCCAATGTGGGAGCTGGCTTGCCCGCGATCGCGGTGGGTCAGCTGCAGGTATCTAGACTGACACTCCGCCATCGCAGGCAAGCCAGCTCCCACATTAAAGCACCCGATCAAACAACGGCGCCACGTCATACCGCTGCTTCAGCATCTGTGCATCCACCAGAAAATCCGCCGTGGCCTGGGCTTCGCTGATAATCGTCGGCGAGATCGGCAGCACCTTGATCGCGTCGCGCTTGAACCACACTTTGGCGATTTCCGGCGCCGACTGGTTGGCCTTCGACCAGGCTTCGGCGTATTCATCAACGTGCGTGTTGCTCCACACCCGAGCGCGCGTCAGGCGGGCAATGAAGTCCTTGATGATCGCGCTTTTCTGCGCCAGCGCCGGCTCGTAGGCGACGATGTAGGTGGGTGCGCTCATCAGGCCCTTGGCGTTGCGGATCAGGGTGCTGCCTTCTTTTTCCTGCAGCGACACGTAGGGTTCCCAGGTGCCGAAGGCGTCGATGTCGCCCTGGGTCAGCGCCAGGCTGGCCTCGGCCGGCAGCAGGTATTTGAAGTGGACGCTGCTGCGCGGCACCCCGGCTTCATCCAGCGCTTTATAGGCCAGTTGCTGGCTCCATGAGCCGTTCCAGATGGCGACGGTCTTGCCCTTGAGATCGGCCACCGACTGAATGCCCTTGCGCGCCACGATGCCCACGCCGTCGAGGCTGGTCTGGGTGCTGGCGACGACTTTGACCGGCGCGCCATTGGCGGCCAGGCTGATCACCGGGGTGTCGCCGACGATGCCTACGTCCAGCGCGCCGCTGGCCACGGCCGAGGCCACCGGCGAGCCGGTGTTGAAGCGCTTGAAGTCGATTTTATAGGGCAAGTCTTTCAGCTCGCCCGACAGCTCCAGCACGATGCGGTTGGAGAAGAACTGGTCACCCACGGTAAGGGTCAGCGGTTCGGCGGCGCCGGCCGATGGCCCATACAAAGCAAGAGAGGCCAGGCCCAGCAAAGACAGCAGTGTTCGACGGTTGATCATGGAAAATCCCACAGGGTTGGAGGGTTGGTTCAACCATCCGTGGGCGTGCAGTCTGGTCGTTGTCGTAGAAGCTAACGCAATAAAAGCGCGGGGTTTAATACTGTTGGGCACTATCGATAGAACCGTCGTACAGGTCGCTAGCTGCTTTTCGTATTAAAAACTTCGCCGCGCCTGAGTTAGGGTGAGCTCACCAGACCACTGGACCCCAGCATCTGAACCATTTTCTGCAAGGTCCATTGCATGTCGATTCCCGCTTTGAACATCTGGGGCGCACCGCCCACTGCCCGTTACGAACAACTGGCCGCACCGTTTCGCCCGCTCTTTGCGCAGATTCTCGCGCAGGCGGCGGTGGCGGATCAGACACGCGGCAGCCTCGCCACCGTGATCCAGCAACTGAACGCCTTGGGCCTGCCGCGCTGGCGCCTGCCAGCGAGTTATGGCGGCCAGGATGCAACGTTGGTCGAGTTGCTGGCGCTGCTCACAGAGTTGTCCGCCGCCGACTCCAACATCACCCAAGCCCTGCGCGGGCACTTCGGTTTTTGCGAAGACGTGCTCAGCGCCAAGGACTTGGATTGGCGCGCCAAGTGGCTGGACCGGCTCGGCCAGGGTGCCCTGCTCTCTCCCGGCAGCACTGAAGTCGGCAACCAGGCCCGTGGCGATTTCGAAACCCGCCTGCATCGTGACGAAGCCGGCGCCTTGCGCATCAGCGGCAGAAAGTTCTACACCACCGGCGCGCTCTACAGCGACTTGATCAACACCATCGCGACGGGCGAAGACGGCACGATCTACAGCGTAGTCGTCGACCTCAAGGCTACCGGTGTGCAGATCGTCGACGACTGGAATGGCTTCGGCCAACGCCTCACCGCCAGCGGCACCTGCATCTTCGATAACGCGCCCGTGGTGGATGACGACGTACGCCCCACCCAACAGCGCTTTGGCCACGGCCAGTCGTTCTTCCAGCTCTACCACCTCAGCACCCTCGCCGGCATCGCCCGCCGCGCCGCCCTCAGTGGTGCCGAGGAACTCAGCCAACGCGCGCGCACCTTCACCACCGGCAATGCCGACACCGCCGGCCAGGACGTACAACTGCTGCAAGTGATCGGTGAAGTCGCCAGCCAGGCCTACGCCGCACAAGCCATCGCCCAGCAAGCGGCGCAACGGCTGGAGCACACCGCGCGGTATGTGATCGCGCATGACCAGCCGTTGCACGATGACGATCCGCAGGTTGCGCTGGCTGAATTGGAAGTGTGCCTGGCAGTGAACCCGGTGGTGGATGCGACACTGGCGGCCACCACGGCGCTGTTCGATGCACTGGGCGCCAGTGCCACCGCCAGCAACAAGGCGCTGGACCGGCTGTGGCGAAACGCGCGAACCCTGGCGAACCACAACCCGCGCGTGTACAAATCGCGGATTGTGGGGAATTACCTGGTGAATGGGATTTTGCCGCCTGCACAATGGCGAGTAGGCGTGGCGAAGGTATAACGGCCATAACTTGGCCCTATGCTGAGCGGGCCTCTGTATGTTGAGCGGGCTTGCTGTGGTGAGCGGGCTTGCCCCGCGCTGGGCTGCGAAGCAGCCCCAAAACGGCTAACGCGTTTTTGCAGGAAAAATGCGCTGGCTTTAGGGGGGGCCGCTGCGCAGCCCAGCGCGGGGCAAGCCCGCTCACCACAAAAGGCTGTTCACCACCAAAGCCTGCTCCCCCAAAAAAAACTCGGCCAACCATCAAAAGTCCCAAAACGCCGCCACCCAGCGAAACGCATCCCCATCCACCACCACCCGCCCCACGGACGGAAACGGCAGGTGGGTAGCCACGAACAACTCACCGCTCGCCGTCACTGATCACCAGCACATCAATTTCGCCGACGCGCACTGCGTAGCGCGACGGCACCAGTTCTTCGGTCGGGGCTTTCAGTAGGGTTGTCATGGTCGCTCTCCTGTTGTTTGAAGGCGAATGTCTCGCCTGCCAAACAGTGTGCGACGGGGCTACAACGCTCGGAATCCTACCTGGGTATGGGCCGTGTATACCTTAGTTTGCAGGCTGGCTCACAAACCCCAGCACCCGCGCCAGCATCCGATCACAGGCCTGCAACTGCGCCACGCTGATGAACTCGTCCGGCTTGTGCCCCTGCTCCATGCTGCCCGGCCCGCACACCACCGTGGGAATGCCGGCTTGGTCGAACAGCCCACCTTCAGTGCCAAAAGCCACGGTGCCGAATTCCCTTGAGCCGCAGAACTGCGCCACCCACTCGGCGGCCTGACTTTCCAGCGACGTGGCCAACCCTGGATAGCTGGACAACTCGCTGAGACTGATCGCCGATTGCCCACTCACCGCCCGCATCGCCGGCAGCAGGGTTTGCTCGGCGTATACCTGTAATTGCCGGGCAACCTGCCAGGGATCCTGATTCGGCAAGGAGCGCACTTCGAAGTCGAAACTGCAGTCCTGCGGGACGATATTCAGGGCCTTGCCGCCGTTGATAAGGCCGGTCTGCACCGTGGAAAATGCCGGATCGAAACGCTGATCCAGATGCTGCGGCGCCTTGAGCGCTTCGCCGAGCCGCACCAGTTCGCTGATCAAGCGCGCGGCGTATTCAATGGCATTCACGCCCGTCGGCGCATAGGCCGAATGGCACGCCGCACCGTGCACGTGGCAACGCATCGCCAGTTTGCCCTTGTGGCCGAGTACAGGCTTGAGCTCGGTGGGTTCGCCGATCACGCACAGCAGCGGTTTGACCGGTTGCCCATGGAATCGCTCGATCAGCGAACGCACACCCAGGCAACCGACTTCTTCGTCATACGACAGCGCAATGTGCACCGGCATGCGCAGTGAAGCCTTCGCCAGGGCCGGCACACACGCCAGCACACAGGCGATATAACCCTTCATGTCCGCCGTGCCACGGCCGTACAACTTGCCGTCTTTCTCGGTGAGGTCAAACGGCGCCACGCTCCAGCGCTGCCCATCCACCGGCACCACGTCGGTGTGCCCGGACAACACAATACCGGGCACTTCCGCCGGGCCGATAGTCGCGAGCAGATTAGCCTTGCTCTTGTGTTCGTTGTACACCAGCTCGCAGGCCACGCCGTGATCCTGCAAATACGTGCGCACAAAGTCGATCAAGGCCAGGTTGGATTCGCGGCTGGTGGTGTCAAAACGCACCAGTTGCGCCAGCAGGTCGCGGCTGTTCATCGGTCGTCTCCCGGTACGGCGTAGCCGGGTGCGGTCTGTGGGTTGATGGCGCGGTCGATGTAGGCCTGCAACTGCCCGCGATAAGCCTGCCAGAGCTGGTCGAGGGCGCCGATGGGGTCTTCATCCGCCCAGTCCACGCGCAGGTTGACGATGGGCCACAAGAGGTCATCCACCACCACCAGTGCCGCAGAATGCACCGGCCCCGCTTCACCACCGCCTGCCAAACCGGCGTGCATCGCCGCCAGCAGGCGGTCGGCCAGATGTCCGGAGGCCTGTTCGAAAGCCGCCACCATGGCGTCGATCACAGCAGGTTGGGCGAGCATATTCCCCGCCGCCACACACTGCTCGCCACTCACCGCATGGTGGATGCCCAGGGTCTGCGCGCCGCTGAAATGCGCCGTGCGGCCTGCGTTATCAATCACCGTCACCTGGCGATATTCACTGTGATCCTGCCCAGCCAAGGCGGTCAGCGCCTCACTCGGCGCTACCCCCTGTTCCAACAGGTCCAGCACTTGCGGCCCCAGGCTCGGCAAGGTGATGTTCTGCGACGCCACCGCCCCCACGCCGGGCCGCAGCCACGGGCAACGCGCGCCCACGGCAATGCTCGATGAGCTGATGGCGATGCCCAACTGGCCCGTCTCGGCGCAGCGGGCGACAACGGAAAAAGTCATGTGGAGTCCTCAGTCGAGCACGGAAGGGTCTGCGTCGATCATCAACTGCTTCATTTCTTCAAAGTGCTGGCGCGAGAAATCGGCAATACCTTCCCAGCTGCGCGCGGTTTTTTCCGCCACTTCATCGGACAACACCCGCAACGGCTGCCCGGTGGACCAGGCGGTGACGAGGATCTGGCAGGCGCGCTCCAGGGTCCAGATATCGTCAAACGCTTCACCGATGGAACCCGCCGTGACCATCACGCCGTGGTTGCCCATCAGCAGCCGACTCTTGCCATCCAGCAGCCCGGCCAGGCGCGCGCCTTCGGCCTCGGTGTCGGCCATGCCGCCGTACAGCTCGTCCACCGCCACGCGGTTGAAATAGCGCGCGGTATTCTGGTCGATCGGCGGGACATGCGGCTTGGCCAGGCACGCCACGGCGGTGGTGTAGACCGGGTGCAAATGCAGTACCGCGCGGGTTTGCGGCAGCAGCCGATGAATTTGCCCGTGGATTGACCAGGCGGTGGCGTCCACGTTGGGGTTTTCGGCGCAGGAGGTGTCGTCCGCGTTCAGCAGCAACAGGTCACTGGCGCGGATACGGGAGAAGTGCTTCCACTTCGGGTTGAGCAAAAACTGTTTGCCATCGGCCGACACCGCGGCGCTGAAGTGGTTGGCCACCGCTTCATGCATGCCCAGGTGCGCGATGATGCGAAAGGTCGCCGCCAGGTCGATGCGCGTCTGGTCTTCGTGGGATAACGCCATGAATCGGTCTCCGCAGGGCGCGGCCGCATGCGAATGCGGCACGCGCTGATAGGTTTACTTCGGCATCAGTGCCGCGATGTCCGCATCGGTAGGCGCTTCGAAGTTGTACTTCTTGAGCAAAGCGGCGTATTCCGGCGTAGCGCGGTATTTTTCCAGGCCTTCAAGCAAGGCTTTTTTCACCGTGTCATTGCCCTTCTTCACGCCGAAGCCGTTCAGCACCGGGTAGATCAGCGTGTCGGAGGAAATCACCACGCGGCTGCCGAGCTTGTCGATCACGCCACGGGCCACGGCAGCGTCGGTGATCTGCGCTTCAACCGCGTGGGCCAGCAGGGCCTGGGTGGTTTGCGGGTCGGTGCTGTATTCGCTGATCTGGATCGGCTTCAGGCCCTTGGCCACGCAGTACTCGGCCGACAGCTTGTTCATCTGCGCCAACCACGACGTGGCGCCCATCGAGCCGATCTTGTGGCCGCAGAACTCTTCCGGGGTCTTGGGCTGGAAGCTGCTGTCCTTGAGGGTGAGGATCGACTCGCCGCTCTTGAGGTAAGGGATCATGTCGATGACCTTGACCCGCTCCGCCGTGATGTACATCGACGAATTGGTCACATCGAAACGCCCGGCTTGCAAGCCGGTGATCAGGTTGGGGAAACGCGTGTCGAGGGTCTCGACCTTGCGCCCCATGACCCTGCCCAGGCCGTCCATGAACTCGATGTCAAAGCCCGCGGGCTTGTTGTTATCCATGTACTCATAGGGGAAGAACGTTACGTCGGAACCGGCGATGATCTTGCCGTCCTGCTGGAACGCCGAAGCCGCCAACGAAGTCATCGCAACCGCAGCGCCCAGCAGGCACACGGCAAGGGGACGAACACTTTTACGAAACGCTGTCATGGTGATTACCTGCAAGGTTTTAGTAAGTAGCAAGGAATGTGGCTAGGCAGTGGCTGAGTCTTGTCCGGCCTGTTGCACGAAGAACGAAGCTCCACGGGGCTTTTGCGGCAAGCGCATGTGGTTGTCCGTGGAACGCACCAAGCCACTTTCTTCACCGGCCACCAGCAGGCCGGCATGTGCGCTGGGCAGAGGGTTTTCGCCGAATGGCAGCGCGTCTTCAGCGGCGTACACGCTGATGAAGAGGGTGCGAGGCAGTTCGGTCTCGTTAGGGCTGGAAGCATGCAAAAGGCGGGTGTGCATGAAGCACACGGAGCCCGCGGGGCCGTAGCAGGCCACCGGTTGCTGGCAGTGTTCCTCGACGACAGCGTCGTCCACCGAGCCGGTAAAACGCTGGTGCTGCCAGTGTGACCACAGCGGGCCTTTGTGGCTGCCGGGGATCACGTTCAGCGGGCCGTTTTCCGGGGTCACTTCGCTGACCATCAGCAAGGCGGTGACGATATCGTCGTTGCTGTGGGGCGTGAACAGGAAGTCCTGGTGCCACTTCACCTGGGTCGCCGTATGGGGCAGTTTCGAGTTGATCTTGCTGTGGTGAAAGCGCGTGCCGTGGGCGCCAATCAACTGCGCGGAAATCGCCGCCATGCGTGAGTGCAACGCCACGCGTTCATAGGCCGCTGAAATCTCGGTGGGCGAACTGACCCGGCGCAGCGACGGGTGATCGGCGCGGTGATCGCCCTCCAGGTCAAAACGCTCGCGGCCATCGACGGTGGCGCCCCAGCCCTGAGCGTGGCTGCGGCTTTCTTCGACCCACTGGTCGAAATCGTGCTGCAACGCGGCCACTTCTTCCGGCGACAACACGCCTTCGACCACCAAGAAACCGTCACGCTGGAATTGTTCGATTTGCGCTTGCTCGATCATTGTGTTTTTCCTGAACGTTGAAAGGTCACGCCAGCGAGACGTCCTTGAGGAACGCCTCTACGCGTGGGTTGTGGCCGCTGCGCAAGGCGCCCGGCGTGTCGTCGCAGACCACACGGCCCTTCTCCATGAACACGATGCGGTCGGAGACCTTGAAGGCGAAGTTCATCTCGTGGGTGACAATCACCATGGTGATGCCCTCCTCGGCCAGGGCTTCGATGACTTGCAGCACTTCGTTGACTTTCTCCGGGTCGAGGGCCGAGGTGGGCTCGTCGAACAGCATGATCTGCGGGCGCATCATCAAGGCGCGGGCGATGGCCACGCGTTGTTGTTGGCCGCCGGACAGCTGGTGCGGGTATTTCCAGGTGTGGTCGAGCATGCCGACCTTGTGCAGCAGTGCGTAGGCCTGTTGCTTGAGCTCGGACGTCGCGCCCAGCCGATGGTATTTCGGCGCCATCAGCAGGTTGTCGAGCACGCTCAAATGCGGGAACAGGTTGAAGCTCTGGAACACCATGCCGATGTTCAGGCGATGTTCGGCGTGCTCGATGTACTGGGGTTTCTGCGCGCCGACTTTGTTCAGGTGAATAAAGGGCTGGCCGTTGATCCTGATCTCGCCGTTATCCAGTTGTTCAAGGCCGTTGAGCAGGCGGATCAGCGTGGTTTTGCCAGAGCCGGACGGGCCGATCACCGACACCACTTCGCCGGGTTGGATCTGCAGGTTGACCGAGCCCAGCACCTCGATATCGTTGTAGGCCTTGTGCAGCCGTGCGGCTTGCAACGCGGGTTCGCCGTTGCTGGCCGGGCGTGCCAAGGCGATGCGCTGTTGGGTGGCCAGAGCCAGCACCGCTGCATCGGGAACGCGGGAGACGTTGCGCTGGTTGACGTCGAGAAAGCGCTCCAGGCGTTTAAGCAGGAAGTCGAACACCGTGACGATAAACACGTAGAAGAAAGCCACCGCCGCCATGGTCTCGATCACCAGGAAGTTCTGCGAATACAGACGCTGGCCGACCATCAGGATCTCGGTCAGCGAGATCACCGACACCAACGAGGTGAGCTTGACGATGGAGATGTATTCGTTGGCCAGCGACGGCAACGCCACCCGCAATGCCTGGGGAATCACTACGCGCCATTGGGTGCCGAAGAACTTCAGGCCCAGCGCCCGCGCCGCTTCGCCCTGCCCTTTGGGGATCGAGAGCAGGCCACCGCGATGGATCTCGGCCACGTAGGCAGTCTCGCAGATCACCAGCGCCAGCAGGCCGGACCAGAAAGGGTCGGCCAGGATCGCCGAGGTGCCGGGCAACGCTTGCGGCAGGTTGTAGATAAAGATCAGCAGCACCAGCAGCGGCAGGCTGCGGAACAGCCAGATATAACCACGCGCCGGCACGCTGAGCAGGCCGTGCCTGGATTGCTTGGCCAGCGCCAGCAGAAAGCCCAGGCCGATGCTCAAGACCCAGGTCAGGGTACTGAGCTTGATCACCGTCCACGTCGCGCGCCAGAACTCGGCATCGCCCAGCAAACCAAACATGTAATTCCAGTCGAATGTCATCGTCGCTGTGCCCTGAGAAGTTGATCTACATCGATGGGTTCAGAGTCGTGGGGGGAGGCGGTTGGGGTCAATTCGTAAAAGCCGGGGCACTGGGTAGGCAGAACCTATGCAGCCTGAGAGCAACCAAAATCCAATGTGGGAGGGGGCTTGCCCCCGATGGCGATGGGTCAGCCAACTGATAGGTAGCTGACACACCGCTTTCGGGGGCAAGCCCCCTCCCACCTTTGGTGCAGGCTTGAATTGGCCGTATTGCGCACGCCACTTACTGGTGCAATCTCAGCTCACACCGCCATCGCCCGTACTGCATGCGGGTCAAAAAAGCTCGGCGGCGCCATGCCGGGGATGTACTGGTCGGACACAAACATGCGGCAGCGCTCGGCAAACGCCGACACCACGCGCGACAGCTGAGTGTTGCTGGCCGTGGCGTAGCCCAGGCGCATCGGCCGGTGGGCGCCGGCCAGGCGCAGGCGGATCACGCGCTTGCCGTCCTGGGACAGGTTCGATTTCGGCCGCGCATTCGCGAAGGAATAACCGATGCCGTTGCCCACCATGGCACGCACCGTTTCGAGATTGGTGGAACGCATGATGATATTCGGCGTGGTGCCGGCCTGGATAAACAGGCTAAGGAAATAGTCGCGGCTCCACGGTGTGTCGAGCAGCACCACCGGGTAAGCCTCAAGGTCTTGCATGCTCACAGCCGGCGAGTTCGCCAGCGGGTGATACTCGCCGACCATCACATAGGGCGGCAGCTGCGCCAGGGGCTGGAAGTCGATGTCCGGGCTGGTCACCAGGTCGTAGGTCAGGGCGATATCAAGCTCACCACTGCGCAGTTTTTCCAGCAACTCTTCGTGGTTGCCTTCGGCTTGCGTCAGCCGCACGCCGGGAAACGCACGGCCGAAACCAAACACCAATTCCGGCGTGATCATCGGCGCCAGCGACGCCAGGCAGCCGACCCGCAACGGCCCGCGCACGGTATTCAAGGACTCCGACGCGATGGTGTAAAGGTTGGTCATCTGTTCCAGGATCAGCTTGGCTTCCTGCATCACCAGGCGCCCCACCGCCGTGAGGGAAATGCCCTGGGCGTGGTGGCGGATAAACAGTTGGATGCCCAGCTCGGCCTCCATATGGGTGATCGCCGCCGAGATCGACGGCGACGACACGTGGATGCGTTCAGCGGCAGCACTGATGCTGCCCGCCTCTCCCGACGCAACGAAATACTCCAGTTGACGCTGAGTAATACGACTGAGCATCACGCCTGCCCCTCAACAATGACTGTACCGGGAGCGTTGCAGGGTTCGTGCCGGGTCAGGCGCTAGGCGATGAGTTGCACGGGCTTCGGTTTTTCCTAAGCACTACCCCGCACAAATGCTGGTTTCGTCGCAACCGGGCCAGTGTGAAGCTGGCGGCATCCCGCTTCCCATGAGTTGCCGTTATGCCGACCCACACCCGCATCCGCATGTTCAACACCCAACAGACCTACCCCAACCAGACGCTGGACAACGACCTGTGCCAAGCCGTGCGCGCCGGCAACACCATTTATGTGCGCGGCCAGATCGGCACTGATTTCGACGGCAACTTGGTTGGCCTCGGCGATCCACGCGCCCAGGCCGAACAGGCGATGAAGAACGTCAAGCAACTGCTGGAAGAGGCGGGTTCTGATCTGTCGCACATCGTGAAGACCACCACCTACCTGATCGACCCGCGCTACCGCGAGCCGGTGTACCAGGAAGTCGGCAAGTGGCTCAAAGGCGTATTCCCGATCTCGACCGGGCTGGTGATCTCGGGCTTGGGCCAGCCGGAGTGGTTGATGGAAATCGACGTGATTGCGGTTGTGCCGGATGACTGGCAGCCCTGAATAACCTGGAGTACGCCATGACCCACCCTGTGTTTTTCCTCAACGGGCCCAACGCCAACCTCTACGGCCTGGACAAAGCCGGCACCTACGGCAGCGAAAGCTTTGCCAGCATCCAAGCCCGCTGCCAAGACCTCGCCGCGACCCTGGGCCTGACCCTGGATTTTCGCCAAAGCAACCATGAAGGCGTGCTGGTGGACTGGATTCAAGAGGCACGATTGAACGCCGACGCCATCGTGATCAACGCCGCTGGGCTCAGCTACAGCTCGGTGCCGATCCTTGATGCGCTGCTGGCCTTCGACGGTCCGATCATCGAAGCGCACATGAGCAATATCTGGAAGCGCGAACGCTTCCGGCACCACTCCTACGTGTCCAAGGCCGCCACCGGTGTGATCGCCGGGTTGGGGGCGCTGGGTTACCAACTGGCACTCACAGCCGTGGCTGAGCTTTTAGAAACATAAGCTTCAGACACAGCCGAGCTGTTGTGGTGAGCGGGCTTGTCCCGCGCTGGGGTGCGAAGCGGCCCCACACCTGACAGCGAGGTTTGCCTGAAAGAACGCCATGACTTGATCAGGGCCGCTACGCGCCCCAGCGCGGGACAAGCCCGCTCACCACAAATAGTTAACCTATCCTCGGGAACCGACCATGTCAGTAGAAACCATCAACACCCTGGTCGTCGGCGCAGGCCAGGCCGGCGTCGCCATGAGCGAACACCTATCGCTGATGGGCGTGCCGCATATCGTGCTGGAACGCCACCGCATCGCCGAACGCTGGCGTTCGGAGCGCTGGGACTCCCTGGTCGCTAACGGGCCGGCCTGGCATGACCGGTTTCCCGGCCTCACATTCGAAGGCATTTCGCCGGAAGCCTTCCCCCCCAAAGAGCGTATGGCCGACTACTTCGAAGCCTACGTGGACAAATTGCAGGCCCCCGTGCGCACCGGCGTCGAGGTGCAGCAGGTAGAGCGTCATGTGGGACGACCCGGCTTCAAGGTGACCACATCGACCGGCGTGATCGAAGCCGCCAATGTGGTCGCCGCCACCGGCCCGTTCCAGCGCCCTTCCATCCCGAACATCGTCCCGACCAACGCGCCGCTGCATCAACTGCACTCTTGCACCTACAAGAACCCCGGCCAACTCCCCGAGGGCGCCGTGCTGGTCGTCGGCGCTGGCGCCTCCGGCTCGCAAATCGCCGAAGAACTGCAAAAGGCCGGCAAGACCGTGTACCTCTCGGTGGGCGAACACTACCGCCCTCCCCGCGCCTATCGCGGTCGCGATTACTGCTGGTGGCTGGGTGCGTTGGGCCTATGGGATGAAGTCAAAATCCAGCCGAAGAAGAAGCACGTCGCCTTCGCGGTCAGCGGTTACGAAGGCGGTAAGACGGTCGACTTCCGCCGCCTGGCGCACCAAGGGATTCATCTGGTGGGCGTCACCGAGGATTGGAAAGACGGCGTCATGACCTTCCAACCCGGCTTGGCCGAGAACGTGGCTCAAGGGGATCGCGCCTACTTTGATGTGCTGCGCGATGCAGATGCCTATATCGAGGCGAACGGGTTGCCGTTTCCCCTAGAACCGCAGGCCTGGGAACTGTTGCCAGATCCTGAGTGTTTGGTGAATCCGATGTTGAGCCTGGACCTGGCAGAAGCAGGCGTGACCACGATCCTCTGGGCCACTGGCTTCACGTTCGATTTCAGCTGGTTGAAGGTCGATGCATTCGATGAGAAAGGCGAGCCGTTCCACAAGCGCGGGATCTCCGCGCAGAGCGGGATTTACTTTTTAGGCCTGCCGAATCTGGTCAACCGCGCGTCATCGTTTATCTACGGGGTGTGGCACGACGCGAAGTATGTAGCGGACCACATCGTGTTGCAGAATGAGTACATGGCGTACGGCAAATCCTAACGCCCTGACGATGGTTTGGTGTTTTCTCGATTCATCGGTGTTGTGTCAACATGGGCTCTATTACCCCATGGATTTAGCCAGGGAACAGCCGGTAGTGCTGCCCCGGGACACAAGGAAACGATGACGTGGCAACAGAAAAAACCAGGAAAGTGTTTTGGTATTCGGCGTGGGGATTACTGTTTGCGGGTTTGGCCGGCGTGCTGATAAAACAGGCCTTCGAAGAAACACCCGAGCCCAGCAAACCCAGCTACCTCAGCGACCTGATCATCCTGACCGCGCGAACGACGGCTCGTAATCGAATGGTCAACGAGGATATAAGGTTCGACCGGGCGGAAGCGGCTAACAGCCACGCGATAAGGTTCTATTACACGTTGGTCAATTACGATACCCAGCCTGATAGCTTTGACCTGGACGCGACGTTCTCAGACATCACCCAGGCTGTTTGCACCGCGCAGATGCCAAAAGACTCGTCAATTCTCACACTGGGCGGCACCTTCATTTACATTTTTGGCAGTAAAAACGTAAAAGAGGTTGGGCGATTCGAAATCGACAAGCAGAGTTGTGCTGGCTAACCGTGAAGGGGACCGACTGATTCGTCCCCTTCCGTTGCGCCTTCTCAACCCCGCTTCGGCAACTTCCAGTTCGGCCGGATAAAGTGGCAGGTGTACCCATTGGGAATCCGTTCCAGATAATCCTGGTGCTCCGGCTCCGCTTCCCAAAACGGCCCCGCCGGCTCAATTTCGGTCACCACCCGGCCCGGCCATAACTTCGAAGCATCCACATCCGCTGCCGTATCCTCGGCCACATCCCGTTGCTGCTCACTCAGGTAATAGATCGCCGAGCGATAACTGGGCCCAAGATCATTGCCCTGTCGGTTCGGTGTGCTCGGGTCATGGATCTGGAAGAAGAACTCCAGAATCTGCCGATAACTGATTACCGCCGGGTCAAACTCGATCTTGATCGCCTCCGCATGGTTGCCATGGTTGCGGTAGGTGGCATTCGGCACATCGCCGCCGGTGTAGCCGACGCGGGTGTGCAGCACGCCGGGGTAGCGACGCAACAGGTCTTGCATGCCCCAGAAGCAGCCGCCGGCAAGGATGGCGGTTTCGGTTGGGTTGGTCATGGTCGGTTCTTCCGCGCAATGGATTCAGGCAAGTTATGGGGTTGGGTTGGCAAATACCAAGGGTAAAGGGGGGTACCCAGACGATCGGTTTCAGGTAATGATGCGCGACCAAAATCAAGGAAGATAACAACAATGAAAACCGCCTTGCGCGCCCTGCTTGTGTTTTGCCTGACCACGCCCGCCCTCGCGGCCGAAAGCCCTGTCGGCTTCAAGACCACCACCCTGCCCGACGCGCAGACCAGCCGCCCGCTGGAAATGGTGGTCTGGTATCCCGCAGCTGCAACCACCGCAGAACCCCAGCTGATCGCCGACAACGGGGTGTTCATCGGCGCCCTCGCGGTGACAGACGCACCACCGGCTGCCGGTGAGCATCCTTTGGTCGTGCTCTCCCACGGCTACGGCGGTAATTGGGGCAAACAGGTGTGGTTGGCCAGTGCCTTGGCGCACAAAGGTTACATCGTGGCGGCAGTCAACCACCCTGGCACCACCACCAAAGATCGCAGCCCGCAGGCCGCCGCTCAATTATGGAAACGCCCGGCCGACCTGAGTCGCGCTATCGACGCAGTCCTGGCCCAGCCCAAGCAATTTGGCGCGGTGGCGAAAAACCGGATTGCCGCCGTCGGCCACTCCCTCGGCGGTTGGACCGTGCTCGAGATTGCTGGCGCGCGTTTCGATCCCGATCTGTTCACCCAAGTCTGCAACGCACACCCGAAGCTCGGCGGCTGCATGGGTTACCACGAGATGAACCCCGCCGGCACACCCGAAGGCAAAGCCCAGTTGGCCGCGGACTTGAGCGACAAACGCGTCACCGCCATTGTGTCCCTGGACCTGGGCCTCGCGCCCGGCTTCACCGACGCCAGTCTGGCCGCACTTTCCGTACCGGCGCTGGTGATCGCGGGTGGCGTGCCCACGGAAGATATGGACCCTAACCTGGAATCCGCCGCGCTGGTCAAGCGCCTGCCCAAAGCCTCGACCCAGTACGTGGAGATCGGCGACGCCACTCACTTCACGTTCATGTCGATCTGCAAGCCGGGCGGCATGGAGCTGATTGAAGAAAGTTCGCCGGGCGATGGCATGATTTGCCGGGATGGAGAAGGGGCTCGGCCAAGGGCAGAGATCCAACAACAGGTGGTAGGACTGATGACTGCGTTTCTGCAGCAATCGTTCAGCCATTGATCAACTGAGTCACCCATGGAGCGCAACATGCAAGAAAGCGAAGAGTTGAGAGGGTTACGAGGCTGGCTCGTGCTCATTGTAATAGGCCTGGTCATCTCGATTTCCCGCACGGCCTATAGCCTGCTTGCGGTGCATTACCCTGTTTTTGCGGATGGCACCTTTACCCTGCTGTCGACGCCTGGGACTGAGTTGTACAACCCGTTGTGGGCGCCGATTCTGGTGTCGGAAGCGCTGATTAATGTGTTGTTTGTCGCCACCTACGCGTACCTCATTTACCTCTTCATCACCGAGCACTATCTATTTCCCAAGGTTTATATCGCAACGGTGATTGCGTCGGCGGTGTTCATTCCGCTCGATGCCTGGGTGTGCTCATTAGTGTTCGTAGATGAACCCATCTTCGACGCCAACACGACAAAAGAGCTGGCACGGACATTGATCGCCTTGTTCATATGGGTGCCTTACATGCTGGTCTCCAGACGGGTAAAGGCAACGTTTGTCATGCATAAGCCGCAGAGCGCTGACGCGCACACGACCGTCGGCTCTTGAGTACGCATGGCTAACCCCAAGGACACCGCTTTCGCCTATCAAGCGGTGTACCGCTACCTCGTCGAGCTGATCGAGGCTGGCCCCGCGCAAAGCGAGCAAAAACTGCCGTCCCTGCGCCAATTGGCGCAGCGCCTCGGCGTGTCGGTGTCGACCACCAAATACGCCTATTCGTTGCTGGAGGATGAGGGACGGATCTACGCACGGCCCAAGCTCGGTTATTTCACGCGGTGGATACCCGCGCCTTTGTCGACTGAACGCTCATCCAACCTGCTCGACCAGGTCTTCGCCAACTCCCGCCAACCGGGCATGCTGGCGTTGAGCGCCGACGTCCCGGCCATCCTGCTGTCGCTGGAAAACCCGCTGCTGATGATCGAGCGCGAACTGGCCCGCCACTACCCGCGCGCCCTGACACCGCAGTACCTGCCCTTCGGCGAGCCCGAGTTGCGCGCGGCATTGGCTGAACGCTACACCTGTTCCACGGGCAACTACTGGCAGGCCGATCAGGTGTACATCGGTGCGGACCTGCACAGTGTGTTGGAGCTGGCGCTCAACGCCCTGGACCTGGCAGGCAGCGTGGCGCTGGTAGAGTCTCCGTGTTCGTGGGCGATCCTGCGCCAGTTGCAGGCGGCGAACATCCGTGTGATCGAACTGCACCTGGACCACAACGGTCGTTTCGACCTGCTGGCCCTGAATGAACTGCTCGAACATACGCCCGTCCGCCTGGCAGTGCTGTCATCCACCGTGAACATTCCCCACGGCAGCCGCATGCCCGCCGAGGATAAGCAGCAGGTCTGCCGGTGGCTGGCGGAGCGGGCTATCTGGTTGTTCGAAAACGACACGTACGGCGACTTGTATTTCGCGCCCCAACCGGCGCGCTATCGCGACTTTGCCGACCCACAGAAGCTGCTGGTTTTCTCGACCTTCGACAAGGTGATCGGCTCGGAAGCCCCCTATGGTTATGTGCTGTGCCGTGCGTGTGAGCCGCAGTTGCAGCGTTTGTTCCTGGAACGGGCGTTTCGCCTCTCACCGATCCGTCAGAAAGCGATCGCCAAGCTGTACACCTCCAAACGCATCGTCGCGCACCTGCACAAGCTGCGGGCCTTGCTGCACGAGTGCATGATCCGCATGAAAAACCTGCTGGACGAATACGCCCAGGGCGCCTTTGAGGTCATGACTCCGCAAGGCGGCGCGTGCTTCTGGCTTGCGGCGACGCACCCGGTCGACATGCGCCAGGTGCTCGAACGCTTGCTGGCCGAGCGCATCGTCATCGCCCCCGGTGAACTGTTCAGCCAGCAAGGCAGCTGGAAACAGCACCTGCGCCTGAGCTTCACCCTCGATTGGAGCAAGGATATCGCCCAGGCCGTGGAGCAGTTGTCGCACGCGGTTCGTCAGAGCCCGTAGCAGTGCCGCGCCTCTGGGAAGCGGCCGTGGCGAACGTCTTCGGCAAACCGCTCGCAGGCGTCGCGGATCACTGCCCCCACATCCGCGTACTGTTTGACGAAGCGCGGCAGGTGTTCACCACCCAGGCCCAGCACATCTTCAGTGACCAGCACTTGGCCGTCGCAGGCCGGTGATGCGCCGATGCCGATAGTCGGCATTTTCGAGTCGAGGGTGATCTGACGGGCCACGCCTTCAGCCACGCCTTCGAGCACCAGGCTGAACGCCCCCGCCTGCAGATTGGCCCGTGCGTCCTCGGCAATCCGCGCGCCGGCTTCAGCGGTGAGGCCCTGAGCCTTGAAGCCGCCCATCACGTTGATGAATTGCGGCATCAGTCCTATATGGGCCATCACCGGAATACCCCGCGCCACCAGGAATTCGACAGTGCCGGCCAAGGCCTGGTTGGCCTCCAGCTTCACGGCATCGCAGCCCGTGCGCGCCAGCACCTGGGCGCAATTGCGAAAGGCCTGCTCGTTGGATTCCTGATAACTGCCAAACGGCATGTCGGCAATGACACACGCCAGGCGCGTGCTGTCGACCACGGCGCGGGTGTGGCCGATGATTTCTTCAAGCTGCATGCTCAAGGTCGAAGGCCGGCCATAACCGACCATGGCCGTGGAATCGCCGATCAGGATGAAATCGACCAACGGATCGATCAGCTTGGCGATGGCACTGGAGTAGGCCGTCAGAGAGACGATTTTCTGCTGCCCTTTCATGGCAACCAATTGTGGGACGGTCAGGCGTTTAGTGCGGGTGTGGAGGCTCATCTGGTGACTTCCGTTGTGCGGTGGAGCACCCGATTATTGGCGAAAGGACAGGCGATTCAATGCACAGATCGGCGCTAAAAAGCGACCCAGTGAGCGAAGCTGGTATCATCCCGAGCCTGAACAACCCGGGTAGAACGACATGAACCGCCAGAAAAAACTCCAGCAGCTCTTCAAGGAAAAAGCCAGGAAGGCCAACGCGAAATTGGCGCCGAAGAAAAAGGATAAATACATCAGCAAGGCGGATCGGGAAAAGCTGGCGGCTGAAGCGGCTCAGGCGCCAGACAGTTCCTCGGAAAGCTGATTCAGCAACCGCTCAATGCCACCTGCGGCCGCTCACCCGCAAAGAAAAACGGTCGCAGACGCACACCCACGCTGTTGCCAATGAACGCCGCCACCAGCCATACCCAGCCATGCAGGCTGCCCGAGGCGATGCCGCTGAAGTACGCGCCGATGTTGCAGCCGTACGCCAAGCGCGAACCGTAGCCGAGCAGCAGGCCGCCGATCACCGCAGCCACCAGTGAGCGCGCCGGAATCTTCAGGCTGGGGGCGAAACGCCCGGCCAGGCCGGCGGCCAACAACGCGCCGAGGACGATACCGATATCCATCACGCTGGTGATATCTTCCCACACCGGTGCAGCCAGGGCCTTGGCGTTGCCCGGCATCTGCCAGAACGCCCAGCTGGCTACGTCCACACCCAAGCCACTGGCGACTTTGGCCCCCCACAGCGCAAACGCCGAGGTAATGCCCCAAGGCCGCCCCGCCAATGCCAGGGTGGCGTAGTTAAGCAAAGCCAGGCCGATGGCGCCCCACACCAATGGCCACGGTCCGCGCAGGAAGCGGCGCAGGCCTTGGTGCTCGCTTTTCACGCCCTCCTCCAATTGACCATGACGGCGCTTCTCCAGGCGCACGGTCACCAGCGCAATGATCGCGAACACCGCCAGGCTCAGGCCCATCGCCGGCACCACGCCGAAGCTCTTGACGATGGACACCGCCGGGAAGGCCGGCAGCGCAAACCACCAGTCCACGTGGTGCGTGGCGATCAGCGAACCACAGATAAAGAAGAACAACGTCACCAGCATGCGCGCATTGCCGCCGCCCACGGTGAACAGCGTGCCCGACGCACACCCGCCGCCCAACTGCATGCCGATGCCAAAGATGAACGCCCCAAACACCACCGACACCCCGGCCGGCGCCACCAGCCCGACCACCGGCTGCCCGAACAAACTGCCCGCCCCCAACGCCGGGAAGAACAACAGCACCGCGATCGCCAGCATCACCATCTGCGCACGCAAACCGGCGCCACGGCGATCATTGATGAACACGCGCCAGGCCGAGGTAAACCCAAAGGCGGCGTGGTAGAGGGTCAAACCCAGTACCGCGCCAACCACCAGCAACAGCACCTGGTGCGAGCCGACGCTGTTTTGCAGGAACAAGGCGCCCAGCACCAGGATGATAAAGGCCACCAACGGCGCAACGGGCTTGCGCACGGGAGCGAGAGGAACAGAGGTGTTCATGGGGTATCTCGATAGGTTTGAATGGGCGCGAGTATAAACCCAAGCGCTAACCACGATGCGAAGCGAGCCGCTCTTGATCTTGCTTTTGATCTCAGGCGCCCCGTCAAACACGCTGGCCGGAATTCGACAGGGATTTGGGGGGTAAACCGGCAGGGATGCCGGTTTAGCCGCCCCGCGCCATGGATGGCGCGTGGCGGCGGCCCCCCAAATCCATGTCGGATTACGGGCACACCGAGCCTAGGCGAGGTGCCGAGTGTTGGGGCAAGAGCGTTTTGCTTACTTTGCCGCTTTTGCAAAGTGAGCCGCCGTAAGGGCGGAACCCATATCAGCCGTTACCTAAATAACGGATATGTACTCGGTCAACCCCAACATCCAGGTCCGGCTGTCAGGTCCGCCCCACCGACCCCGACACCGGAAGATCCCCCAACAACCTGAGCCCGGTGCTCTTCACAAACGTCTCGTAATCCATCGGTTTTTGAATGCGCGTCTCGGCATTGGGCAGCACATACGCCCAGGCACGTTTGCTGGAGGCGTCGTACACCAGCTTGAACAGGCGCGTCGGCACCCAGACCTTGTTGTCCCCGATGGTGCCGTAGCCAGCATCGAACAACGGGCCGGTGAACACATACACATCGCCGCCAGCACGCTTGGCGAACTTGCGCACGTCGGCCTCGACCTTGCTCCAGATCTTGCGGTTGTTGGTCGGGTCTTGCGGCACCATGTTCGACAGCGCGAACGACTGGGCCATGGCGTGGGCGTCAGGCGCATCAGCGGCCGGAGCCTGGTGGCCGCGGTCCACCGCCGGATGCTGGCTGCGGTAGTCACTCAGCTCCGCGCGCCCCGCCTTGGGGATGCGTGGGTCGGGGTAGAACTGGTTGGTGCGTTCCTCGCCTTTGGCGTCTTTCAACTGCGCGGCGTTCAGACGTTCGACCACCACCAGCGGCGTCTTGCTGGTTTGCGAGTACAGCACCGCAAAGGTGTCGGAGCACAGCGCCAGAGGCTTCATCGATGCCGGGACGGTGGCGGTTTTGATCGGCGTGGTGGCGGGGAAAAGTTGCGCACAACCTTCAAACGAACTGCGTTGCTGCGCGGGGGAATAGGGATTGGCCAGGCTGCGAGCGTCGACAGCGGCGCAAAGCAAAACAAGGGCCGACAGCCCGACTGCAATGTTGCGTAGGTACATGCGTTAGATCTTATGGTGAGGGTGAAACGGACGACAGGCTCCGAGGCGCTGAGCCGACAGACGCACGACCTCAGGCGATCGGGCGGAGCTTATGGACCCTCATAAGCCAATTTGGTGCCGCGCGCTCGCCCCGTTATGCCAATAGCGGCAGCATCACCACAAACTCGCTGCCCTTGCCGTGGCCCTCACTCATGCCCGTCACCGTGCCGCCGTGGGCTTCCACCAGTTCGCGCACGACGGTCAAGCCAATACCCAGGCCAGCACTGTTGAAACCGATAGCGTGTGCGTCTTGCACGTAAGGATCAAAAATGAACGGCAAAGCCTTGGCGGTCACACCGATGCCGTTGTCACAAATGCTGATCCTCACCTGCTCGGCCTCGACGGCGACAACCATCGAGATTTTGCCACCCGCTTGGGTGTACTTGGCTGCGTTACCCAGCAAGTTGTGCAGTATCTGCGCAAGCCTCACCGGGTCGCCGTTCATCAGCAGGCTAGCGTCGGGAAGCGCCACATCAAATTGCTGGTTACGCGCGATCATCACTGGACTACAGGTATCGACAGCAGCATTGAGGATGCGCAGCATGTCCACCTCACGGCAGTGGATGCGCAGCTTGCCGGTGCTGGCGCGCGACACATCCAGCAGGTCGTCGACCAGCTGGGATATATGCTGAACCTGGCCTTCGATCAACTCACGCATGCGCGGCAGTTGGTCGCTGGGCAACCTGACCATGCGCTCGGCGATCATGCTGATGGGTGTCAGCGGGTTGCGCAGTTCATGGGCCACCATCGCCAGGATACTTTTCTGCTGGCCCAGCGCACGTTCGGCGGTGCCCTGAAGGTCCTGAGCGCTGAGCGCGGCGATTACCAACTGCGCATTCGCTTCGCGCAGTTCCTGGAACAGCTGCTGCTCTTCGGCCTGAGGCGCCGCAGTCGCATCGGATTGCGCAAGGAGTATTGCCAGCACCAACTGCTGATTGGCTTCGACCAATTGTTCGACGTGCTGAGCGTCCTCCAGACGATTGTTCGCGTCGCTCAACTGGTCCTGCAGCGCAGCCAACACGGCGCGGGCTTTAACGGTTTTGCGACCGAGCAGGAAGAGTTCGTGGGCCGCATTGGCGACCCTGCGCTCGTCTTCTCCGGCGCCGTTATTCATACGTCAGCTCAAACATTGTCACTCCCTGTGCGCCGGGTAGTCGGGCGACCACCCAGCAGCCCCTCCTGATCAGGCAGCATCTCGCCGATCTGCAGGCCGTCGTCATTGATGTGGTATTGGCGCAACTCATCGCAGTGAGCACTGGCGCGCACCTTGACCACGGCCATGATGCGCAACAATCGGCTGCGTACTTCGATGTAGCGCTGCACGATGATCGCATCGGTCAGGAACGCCGTGCCGTAGGGACTGAAGCGCAGGTCGGTGTAGCGGTCTTCCAGTTCCGAGGTCATCAACACGCTGACGCCGGCGCGGGTCAACGCGGTGACCATGCGTGACAACGACTCACGGAAGTCCGCGCGGAACGTCGGCGCGAGAGCCAGCTCAAAGCCCGACAACGAATCGATGACCACCCGCGTGGCACTCAAGCGGGTGATTTCGCTGAGGAGCAAGTGAACAATTTCGTCAATCGACAGGTCAGGCGCCCGACTGTCCACCAAACCGACCTTCCCGCTTGCGATCAAATCGGCCAGCACCGCGTTTTGCGAGTGGTTGGGGCGTTGCTCAAACACCGCGACAACCCCGGTTTCGCCACTGCGCGCGCCCTCGGCCAGGAAGGTCGCCGCCAAAACGCTTTTACCCGACCCCGAAGGCCCTGCAACCAGCAGTGAATAACCCCGTGGCAATCCGCCGCCGAGCATCTCGTCAAGGCGTGGTACGCCCATTTTCAGGCGCTGCACAGGCAGTGTCATCGGTTTATCGACCGGGTTCAGCGCGGCCGGTGCAAAAACCTTGATGCCGGAACTGGCGATACGGAAGGTGTGCAGCCCCGGCAAAGTCGGTTGGCCGCGCATTTTCATGATTTCCAGCTTGCGCACCATCGAATTGCGTTCGACGCTCTGGCGCATCCAGATCAGCCCATCGGCCACGGTGAAAATCGGGTTGGTGTCGGTCTCGGTGAAATACTCGCCAATCAGGAATGTGGTCGCCTGCCAGGTGGTCATCAACATGCCCAGTTGTTGAACGAACTGCGGCAGGTTGTTATTGGGATTGTGCTGGGTCTGGCTGGCCATCACCACCGAGCGGAAGGAGTCGACAAACACCAGCGACGGCGAGTGCGCCTCCACTTCGCTGACAATGCGCCGCAGCACTTCATCCAGGTCTCCGGCCAGGGTGTCGTCGGCCAAGTTGATGTAGCGGATCGACTGGCTGATCGCTTCGTCGTCGAAAAAGTCGAACTGCTGCTGATAACGCAGCATCTTCAGCGGCGGCTCGCCCAGCACCGTGAAAAACAGCGCGGGACGTTCGGGTGTCGCCAGGGCAAACATCATCTGATGCGCCAGGGTGGTCTTGCCACAGCCGGGCGGGCCGGCGATCAGGTTGAACGAAAACTCCGGCAAACCTCCGCCCAGCACCTCGTCCAGACCTGGCACACCGGTAGCCAGGCGGTTGATAGTTACTTTGGTGCTCATGGCGAATTTTCCTGCGAAGGGGTGTCGCTCAAAGAAGGTGCCCACACGTCGCGCAATAAACGGGCGGTCAGCGAGGGTCCGATCAGCGAGGTGAGCAAGGTGTAGAAGGTGGTCAGCAGCACCTCACCGAAAAACAGCGCATCGGCTTCACTCTGCTCGAGCAATACGGCCTTGAGGCCGTCACGGTCGGGCGTTGCCTGCAAATGCTCGTAAGTACCGGCCAAGCGGGCATGGGACGAGGCACTGAGGTGCAGGCTGCGGCGCAACAGTGCGACACAGCCTTGCTGCCCGATGATGGGCGTGAGTGCTGCGTCCATGTCCTGCAATATCGAAATGATCGCGTCGGCGATGCCTGCAATATCAGCGGTGGGACCAACACGGTGCGCCAGAGAAGCTACGATCTGGCGGCTCTCTTCGCTTAGCGTGGACATGAAGGGCTAATATCCGATGAATTGAGACCCAGCCTACACCTTATGGCGCCCGACCGAGGGTTTAATGCGCCACGACTGCCGCACCCGCCCGTTGCCCGGGCTTGAAACCATGCTCGCGCGCCGCCCACGCGATCACCAGCGCCACCCCGATCAACACCAGCATGGCCCACGGAAACGACGCCACGCCCCAGGTGTCCAGCAACACCCCGCCGACCACACCGCTGCCAGCAATCGCGCTGTTCCACGCCACCACATTCAGCGACAGCGCCACGTCCGCGCCGTCCCCCGCCGCATCGGCCAAGGCGGTTTGCAGCAAGGTCGCGGCGCCGCCGAAACTCAGGCCCCACACCGCTACGCCGACGTAGATCACCTCAGGTACATTCCCCAGGAAGCCGAACACCAGGCTTATCGCCGCAAAGGTCACCAAACTCACCAGCACGGTTTTACGCAGCAGCGGCTCGACCAATTTGGCCGTAAGCCAGATCCCTGCCAACGCGGCGACCCCGAACACCAACAGCACCAAGTCGACTCGGTCCGTCAAACCGGCAGGAACCACGAACGGCGCAATGTAGGTGTAGAGCATGTTGTGCGCCAGCATCCAGCTGATCACCACCGCCAGCACCGGCCGTACGCCCGGTGTGGCCAACACCTTGCCCAAGGACAGGCGTTGATGCGCGGGTTGAGGCGCGTAGTCCGGGACTTTCACCAACACCCACGCAATCAACACCAGGCTCACCGCCGACATCAAGCCAAAGGTCGTGCGCCAGCCCACCAGCCCACCCAGCCACGTACCCAACGGCACACCCAACGACAAAGCAATCGGCGTACCGACCATCGCCAGTGCCAGTGCCCTGCCCTGTTGGTGCGGCGCAACCATGCGCCGGGCGTAACCGGCCAGCAGGCTCCAGGCCAGGCCCGCCGCCACACCGGCAAAGAACCGCGCCACCAGGGTCACGCCGTAGTGAGACGACAACGCGGTGATGGAGTTAAACAGCAAAAAGCCGACGATGGTCAGCAACAACACATTGCGCCGCCGCCAGCCACGGGTGGCGATGGTCATGGGAATCACCGCCAGCACCGAGCCCAAGGCATAGGCCGTGACCATCTGCCCGGCCATCGACGGCGAAATCGCCAGCCCCTCGCTGATCAACGGCAACAGGCCCGCCGGTAGCGTTTCGGTGACGATGCAGATGAAGCCGGTCATGGCCAGGGCAAGCAAAGCACCGATGGGCAAACGGTCGGATGACGCCGGTAACGTAAGTGAGGGGGTCACGGGAAACTCCTTGAGCGGGACTTAGATACTGATCGATATAAATGTTGCAGGCGAGCGCAGTGCGTTGTCAACGACTTATGTATCGACTAGTATTTATCTCGCTATCCACCGGAGACCAGACATGGCACAGATGGGCCGCCCCCGCACTTTCGACCGCGAACACGCCGTAGACCAGGCGTTGCACCTGTTCTGGCAGCACGGCTACGACGCCACCTCCCTCGCCCAGCTCAAGGCCGGCTTGGGTGGCGGTATTTCCGCGCCGAGTTTTTACGCGGCGTTCGGCTCCAAAGAGGCGTTGTTCGATGAATGCGTGCAGCGTTATCTGGCAACCTACGCCCAGGTCACCGAGTGCCTGTGGGACGAAAGCCTGTTACCGCGCAAGGCGGTTGAAACAGCACTGCGCCAGTCGGCGCGCATGCAGTGCGAAGACGGCCACCCCAAGGGCTGCATGGTAGCGCTGGGGGTGATGAGCGCTCCGAGCCCGGAGAATGCGCGGGTGGCGGGCGGGTTGACGCAGTCGCGACGACGCACCAGTGCGGGGATTGTAGCGTGTGTGGAGCGGGCGATGCGCCTGGGCCAGTTGCCGAAAACGCTCAACCCAGACGTGATGGCGACGGTGTTTGACAGCTTCCTGCAGGGCATTTCGATCCTGGCGCGGGACAATGTGCCCCATGCAACCATCGACGCAGCGATCAGCCAACTGCTGTTGACCTGGGATATCGCCGCCTCTACGGCGCCGCCCATTCGTCCCGACACTGCATCAGGAAATCCACAAACGCCCGCACCCGATGCGGCACATAGCGCCCATGGGGATACAACAAGGTAAACGGCCGCGAGCGCCCGCCAAACGGTTGCAACACCTCCACCAGGCTGCCAGTGGCCAACTCCTGCTCGACAATGAACTTGTAGGTCTGGAACAACCCCGCGCCATGCTTGGCCAGGGTCACGCCGCCAAGTACATCGTCGGAGCAACTGTACCCCGCCTCCCCCGCATATTCCTGAGGCTTGCCATCCACCTGAAATAACCATGAGATGCGCCGGCCACTGCTCGGCAGTTCGTACTGGATGCATTCATGGGCGGGCAAATCTTCCAACGTCTGTGGGATGCCGGCGCGCTTCAGGTAGGACGGTGACGCCACTATCACCAATTCGCCTTCTTCCAACAGGCGTGCAATCAGCGACGAGTCCGGCTGGGCGCGCACGCGGATGGCCAGGTCATACCCTTCGGCGACAAAGTCGATATTGCGGTTGCTGATGTGGATATCCACCGTGACTTGTGGGTACAGCGCACGAAACTTCGGCAGTAGCGGCAACAAGCGGTGATGGGCGTAGGTGGTAGGAATGCTAATGCGCAGCAAGCCCGACGGCACGGCCTGTGCGCCCATCACTTCCTGTTGGGCTTCCACCAGCTGGGTCAGGGCCTGGCGGCATTGCTCGAAGAACGTCCGGCCGCTGTCGGTGAGACGGATGCTGCGGGTGGTGCGCACAAACAGGCGTGAACCCAGGCGTTCTTCCAGGCGCGAAATGCTGCGGCTCACGGCAGCCGGGGTGACACCCGCCACCTGCGCGGCGGCGGTGAAGCTGCTGGCTTCGGCGGCGAGGCAGAAGAGTTCGATACTGCCGAGCTGCAAATCTTCGAAATGGCGTTTCATGATCGCTCCCTATAACAACAGCCGGGAGAAATTGCAGCACGCCTGTGCCAGTTGCGCCACCTCTTGCTTCAACCCCTATTGCCTGCGCGTTAGCGACGGGGCTTACGAATAAAGGCGCTCCTTAGAGCGCCTTTATTCATTTCAACTCACTGCTCGCCAATGGATTTCACATCAGCCTTGGCAGCGCCACCAATCGCAATGCGTTTAGGCTTGGCTTCCTCCGGTACTACCCTGAGCAAGTCGATGCTCAGTAAACCATTGGAAAGCTGCGCGCCTTGCACCTCGATGTGGTCGACCAGGCGGAACGACAGACGGAACGCGCGCTGGGCGATGCCTTGGTGCAGGTAGGTGATGCCCTCGTTATGTTCACGTTTGCCGCCGGCGACCGTCAACACGCCCTTTTCCACCTGGATTTCCAGGTCATCTTCCACCAGGCCTGCGGCTGCGATGACGATTCGGTAGTGGTCATCGCCATGCTTTTCGACGTTGTGGGGTGGATAGGTGGTACCGGCCTCGCTGCGAAGCGCCGATTCGAAAAGGTCGTTGAAACGGTCAAAGCCGACAGAATGGCGGAACAGTGGGGCCAACGAAAGAGTAGTAGCCATTGCAAAATCTCCTGAGGTTTCTCCAAGTGATTTGGTACGCGACCCGGATTCGGCATCGCGTAAAACCTAAATAGGTTCAGGCGATAAATTTTCAAGCGGCACCCACAAAAAAATTTTATCCGGTGCACGGGGGCCTGAGGAAATGCGGTAGCTGCGGGCCCACGCCACCGACGATGCCCCGCTTGAACGGCAACTGGCGCGTCGGGCCGTCGGCCAGGGTGGCGAACTCGGCATAGATCTGGTTAAAGCCTGCATCGCTGCAGGCTTTTCTTTATTCGCTGCCCCGTCATGAGTAGGGCTAACGGTTCAGTGAAATCAATTCATTTTCACTCAAGCAATCGCCCAGCCTAGAATGTTTGTTAATTAAAGACACTGTAAAGACCTCTGAGTGAAAACCAGATGAGACGTTCTTTCAGGTTTATCTCAGACATCAGGGTGCCAGGGTAATGAGCAAAGCATTCACGTTCAGCATTAAGCGAATTCGTTTCGACGAAAACTATCAACCGTCCGAAAACACGCGCATCACGACCAACTTTGCCAATTTGGCGAGAGGCAAAAGTCGTCAAGAGAACCTGCGCAATACGTTGAGGATGATTGACAACCGCTTTAATACCCTGGCGCATTGGGACAACCCCAAAGGTGATCGTTACACCGTCGAACTTGAAATCATTTCTGTTGAGATGGCTATCGATGTGGGCAGCCGTACCAACGCCATCCCCCTGATTGAAATATTGAAATCGAACATTATTGATCACACGACCAACGAGCGTATTGAAGGCATTGTAGGCAATAACTTCTCCTCTTACGTGCGTGATTATGACTTTAGCGTGGTGTTGTTGGGGCACAACAAGGATCAGCCACAATTCAGCACGCCGGAGAACTTTGGCGAGCTGCACGGAAAGCTATTCAAGTGCTTCGTCAACTCAGACGCCTACAAAGAAAATTTTAATAAACCACCGGTTATCTGCCTGAGCGTTTCGAACACCAAAACCTACCACCGGACCGAGAACCAGCACCCGGTCTTGGGCATTGAATACCAGCAGGATGAATACTCGTTAACCGATGAATATTTCAAGAAGATGGGGTTGAAGGTTCGCTACTTCATGCCGTCCAACAGCGTTGCGCCATTGGCATTTTATTTTTCTGGCGATTTGCTCAGTGATTACACCCCTCTTGAGCTGATCAGCACCATCAGCACCATGGACACGTTCCAAAAGATCTACCGGCCTGAGATTTACAACGCTAACTCGGCAGCCGGACAATCCTACCAACCCAGTTTGAAGCATCAGGACTATTCGTTAACCCTGATTGTTTATGATCGAGAAGAACGTAGCCGGCTGGCTATCGAGCAAGGAAAGTTTGTCGAAGAGAACTTCATCAAACCCTACCACGCTGTTCTTGAGCAGTGGTCCGCTCATTGCGCGCTTTGACTTATCAGAATACAAGGTCACCCATCGTGAAAAAATTACTACCCACTTCAACTGCTGGCAGCCTGCCTAAACCCGTTTGGCTTGCCCAACCTGAAACGCTTTGGTCACCCTGGAAACTGCAAGACGAGGCACTGGTTGAAGGCAAACACGATGCTTTGCGTTTGTCGTTGCAAGAACAACAACACGCCGGCATTGACATCGTCAGCGATGGCGAACAAACACGCCAACACTTCGTCACGACCTTCATTGAACACCTGGACGGCGTTGACTTTGAGAAACGTGAAACCGTCCGGATTCGTGATCGCTATGATGCAAGCGTCCCCACGGTCGTGGGCGCAGTGTCTCGCCAAAAGCCTGTGTTTGTTGAGGACGCCAAGTTCTTGCGCCAACAAACCAGGCAGCCGATAAAGTGGGCGCTGCCAGGCCCCATGACGATGATCGACACGCTGTATGACAACCACTATAAAAGTCGCGAAAAGCTGGCGTGGGAATTTGCCAAGATTCTCAATCAGGAAGCCAGGGAACTGGAGGCGGCGGGTGTCGACATTATCCAGTTTGACGAGCCGGCCTTTAATGTTTTCTTTGACGAGGTGAATGATTGGGGCGTGGCCACCCTGGAAAGGGCCATTGAAGGCCTCAAATGTGAAACGGCTGTGCATATTTGCTATGGCTATGGCATCAAGGCCAATACCGATTGGAAGAAGACGCTGGGTTCAGAGTGGCGACAGTACGAAGAAGCCTTTCCAAAGCTGCAAAAATCCAGCATCGATATCATCTCGCTGGAATGTCACAACTCGCATGTCCCCATGGATCTGATCGAACTTATTCGCGGCAAAAAAGTGATGGTAGGGGCCATTGATGTGGCCAACCACACCATTGAAACGCCCGAGGAAGTCGCCAACACCCTCCGCAAAGCGCTGCAATTTGTGGACGCCGACAAGCTCTACCCTTGCACCAACTGTGGCATGGCCCCGCTGCCTCGCCAGGTAGCCAGAGGCAAGCTGAATGCACTGAGTGCAGGTGCAGAAATCGTTCGAAGAGAGCTCTCGAACTAGTGCCGGGTGAAGGCCGCAAGCGGTGCACGACAGGATAGAAAGTGCCGCGCCACTTCGTGCCTTTGCGCTTTCAAACAGCACTCACTATTCAGGATTGACTATGTCGCTTTCCAAAACCGCTATCGAGCCATTGTGCTTTCGCGAAGCGCTCGGTCACTACGCATCCGGTATCACGGTGATTACATCCCATGTGGATGACGAGCCGATTGGCTTTACTTGCCAGTCATTCTATAGCGTGTCGATGAGCCCGCCGCTGGTGTCATTCAGCGTCATGTCCAACTCGGCCAGCTATCCCAAGATTCGCCAGGCAGGTCGATTCGCGGTGAATATCCTGTCAGTTGAGCAGGTCAGGATTTCCAACCAGTTCGCCCGTCGAGGCACGGATAAATGGCACGGCATCGAATGGCAGGAATCGCCGCTGGGTAATCCGGTCATTGCCGGCAGCCTGCATTGGCTGGATTGTGAAATCCACGCCGAGCACGTCGCGGGTGATCACCTGATCGTGATTGGTGAAGTGAAAGCGCTGGATTTATCCAAAGAAGCTGTTGCGACGCGGCCATTGCTGTATTTCAAAGGGCAATATTGCAACATAGGTGTGCATGGCATCGTTTGAGGGTTTATTTGTACGGCTCTTTTTTATGTCGCTATCTGCCTCCACGACCTGGACTCGAATCGACCCAATGATTAACAGTCATTTGCAAGCTGTTAGGTGCACTGGGGCTGTCCAGTCCTGAAATAGGTGTAAACCTATTTCAGGACTGGACACTGTGCGAACTGCAACGACGAGGCGTGGACGGGGTGTTCGAGCAATACGGTGCTCGACGGTGCAGCACCGACTTTCAACTGGGGAAATTTTTGGGAGAGGAAGATCATTTGGTTGAGTTGAAAAAGCCCAAGAAACGGCCGTCCTGGATGAGGCAGGATCGAGCCACGCGCCATAAAACGAAGACCCAAACCTTACCCCATGCTGATGAAAACACGCCACTCAGCAAGGGACGAAGTCAGGAAAAACGGGCACCCGAAGAAGGTTAAGTAAGTGCCATTCAAATCTGCCCCCTTTTTTCGTTTGTCCAACTAGAAAACATTTGATAAAAATGACGTTCTACCTCATCGTTCCTGAGCAACTGATCGTTTGCAAAATCAAAACTATCAGACTTCACTAGCACACAATGCAAAGCTTCTGGAATATCATTGACATTAGCAAATTTAGTAGGCACTAGATACCTGAAATAATCCCCCATCCCAGACTTCCCACTATAGCCAACTGGATAGTCCGCGCCTTCGTTATCGCCTTCAACACCATGATATACAAAAAAGCCTTTATTGACGGACAGATTAGCCTCAGCGTAAGACGCTGACTCTGCCAAATCAAACTCAAGGTGCTCAACCACACTGTCTTTTGATTGGAGGTGCCCATACCGCCAAGCAGAATACAAGTCGACCTTGAGTTCTCCCTGTTTATTCGACGTATCGCTCAAAAACTCAGAAGACTCGTCCCACATAAACTCAGACATCTTATCAAGTAAAGCTTCCACATTTTCTGTGCTCAACAATATCCTTGGCAATTCTCCGTAGCAGTTATTTACCATCACTGCGATCTTACCCGCCTTATCTATTGCGAACCACGTGACTATCGTTCCAAACCCAGGCCGCCACTCTGCATTCAATAAACTCATTAGAGATCTCCTCGTGGCCAGGTTACGCTGCAGTTTGTACAGGTCGGAATTATCGCTGCGTCAGGAATACGGTCCTTTCCCCACACATCACGTGGACGGACCGCGTCAGTAAACTTTATCCCCGAGGGATCAACTCCTTGCCTGACAAGAGAATCCGCAGCCGATACTTCTGCACAGGCACCCGCCTTGTTTTTGCAAAAGTCGGTAAACTCTCCGATCTTCACACCCAACTTATCCTCAATATATTTTACTGTGTTCGGATGCAACATATCGGCCGCTATGGCGCCATTGCTACTTCCTATCGCCGTCTTGCCCGTGACAGGGTCATATGCACCCACCATCGTTGCTTGTTTACTTGCCTGTGTTTTTGAAGATATCTTGTTAATTTCATCTAATAAATCTTGTCGAGCTTGAGTGGCCGCCTTTTCAATTTGACTGGCATTAGGTAAGCCCAATGGTGCCGTACTAACCTTAGAATAAGAAGCAAGCTCACTCGTTCCATCAGCGTACACAACCTTCATCGTATCGTCACTGACCGTGACAATACTGCCCTTGGGAATCACCTTCCCACTCTGCAGCGTTACGCTCTCACTGAGTTCGACGGTCGTATTGGCCTGAATCGTGGCGCTTTTAACGTATTGGGGTCCACCCACCGGCACGTGATTTGGCACTTCGATCGGACGTGGCGCATCGGGCTCTGGCACGACACGTTCAAACTTCGCCAGCTTACCCTCAACACCACCCGCAGCTTTGGTGGTGGCGGCAATCTCTTTGAAACCATTGATAGAGACGTCGACACCTGCTTTAGAAAGCGTTGACGCCCCCTGAGCCGCCCCCCCTGAACCGCCGGTAGCGACGACTTGTGCATACAAGGCCACCGCCTCACCAAGTTGCTTACCCAGCTTCTCGGCGTTGTCATCACCGCCAACAACCAGTGCATCGCGAAGCTGTGTAATTTGCGATTTGAAGCCAGCGGCTGCCGCTCCGAAAAGTTTCTCCCCCTCCACTGACAATATGAACTCGTTCATAGCGTCAATGCTTGCTATTGGATCGCGTAGCACTCCCACGGCGCTGTTTAGCGCGTCTACACCCGCGCCTGCCATGCTGTCTTTGAAACTGTTGAAGAGTGCGCTGGCTGTGGCCAGATCTTGATTACCCGAAATGGATAACCATTTGCCCGTCACCTTCATTTTGTCATCGAAGGTTTTGGCCTCTGCGACCTCCTTGATCATTTGGACTATTTGCTGGGTCGCCAGCCAATTGTTGTCGACGTTCGCAACCGCGGCGTTGGTAGCCGTCGCCGCGCCGTTCGGGTTGCTCATTGCAGCAATGCCGGTCACCATCGACGCGATGATGTTGCGCTTGGCCTCTCGCTCCTCGCTCGTTTCATTAGGGCTGGTTTCGTTAAAAAGGCCTGCGAGCAAACTACTGGCCGAACCACCCAGCGCACCCGCTGAGCAACTCTGGCTGCTGGCAGCAGCACCGGCACAGCCGAGAATGGCATGCAAGCTGGCATGCTCAGGGCTGCCTTCTTTCATCCCCTTGATGACCAGTTTGCCGATGTAGTCCGAGCCCTGCTGCTGGACGTAGTTAACGACCATATTCTGCGCAAACTGCGCACCACCACCGGTTACGTTACCGCTTGCGCCCGCGACCAATGCGGTGGCGATTTGTCGGTAGGTGCCGCCTGCTCCCCAATCAGCAGCAATGGCATTGGCTTGTTTATTCAGGTCCAGGTATTTCTGTCGATGAACCGCTTGTACGTTAGGGTCGACTTCAGGGTCGCGGGATTTGGCGTATTCCTTTTCAGCGTCGCTACGCAGCGTATCCGCCTCGCGGGCGCGGGTCTCCAGATACGCAGCTACGTTCTGAACAAACTTGCCGGTAATCTCGAAACCGACCTGAATCTCCTTCGCGTCGAAAATTGGCTTTAGCTTGTTGCTGCCATCTCGATCACTGGACACATCAGTATTGATTGCAGCCACAGCTTGCTCGGCCGTCTGGCCGGTCAACGCCTGCTGCTTGGCGCTGTCAGTCACCGTCACTGCTGCGCCGCTGATACCGCTTAAGGTTTTACTGCTGGAGCTGTCACCGGCATACAGCGCAACAGGCGCGTTGACGCCAAATCCGCCTTTATCAGCCACTGGCGTACCGGTCTTGGTGGCATCAACGTTGCCATTTGCATCCCTGCCAACCTTCCCGCCAGCACTGTAGCCAACGCTCAGATTGATACTGGTAGCGTCGTAATCGGCTTTATTCTTGATGTCCGAAGTGGTTAACGTGCCCGTTGTGAGCGTGTTCTTACCATCAGCGACTGCCTTATCAGTGCTGGCGATAATTGCGCCCTTGAGGTCGGTATTACCCTTAACCTCAACCTGGAAGCCACCGTCGCGCGCCTTGATGCCCGATTGGTCACTGACACTGGCATAGTCGCTGTGCATTTTTTGCTGGCCAATGCCACCACTGACACTGCTCATGCCCATGCAGAACGGCGGTATGCAAATGCTGACCCCGACGTTTGCACTCAGTTGTTCCGAGCGATAGGTGCTGGTGTCTTGCAGGCTCTCGATATTGAGATCGCCGCCCACTTTGGCCTGAACCTGCTGACCAGTAACGACCGCTCCCTTGAGGTTGGTATCCCCAGCGCTGTCAAGGCGCACCGTCTGTCCAGCCTTAACGGACGTGTTGGTCTGAGTGACGTCATCACCATCGGACATACCCCGGCCTTTGTTGGCCGCCAGGTCCAATGTGAACCCGTTTTGCTGCCCACCAAAACTGAAACCAATTCCAGCACTCCAACCGCTGTTGTTATTGGTGCTCTCCTGATGTGCCGTATTTTGTGCAGCGAGCAGATTGATTTTGCCGTCAGCCTTAAGGTTGGCGTCGCCTCCTGCGTCAATCCGACTGCCCACCACATTTAGATTGCTATCAGCGCCAGCTCCCTTGGCAGTGATGTTGACGTCCCCCCCTGCAACCACGCTGCTGCCGACCACATTGCGACCACTTTGCTCACTCGCACTGTGGCTGCGGCTGTCGCTCAAGTTGACGCTGATCTTCACCCCAGTGAGGTTTTGGTTCATCAACGCCTGGCCACCTTCGATGGCCGCATTGGCACTCATGGCGGCATTCACGGCAGACAGCGCAAGCATGCGGCCGTCGCTGGTTTGTTGGGCCGACTCAACTGTTCCTTGGAGGCTTCGCAACGCGTCAACCATTGGGACGCTGACCGTTCCGCCAATTGCCGTGCGACTGGTACTCGCCGTATTGCTGGCTTTGAGGGTGTCAAAGCCGGCCACGATGTCCACATGCTTGGCTTTGATATCGATATCGCCTTTAGGCGCAACAACCTGGCTGGCAATTTGGGTGTATTGCTCGCCCGCTGACAGGCCGACGTCACCCCCCAGCGAGGCGATCTGGCTACCCGTTTGACGCGTGGTGTCGCTCTGCTCGGTTTTCTTGGTCTTGACGACACCCGTCGCACTTTGCCACCAGGAACCTACCTCTCCGACCTTTTTGCTATTGGCCTTGGAGCTGGCGCTTTCACTGTTTTCAGCACTGACCACTTCAAGATTGCGCCCCGTGTCGATCCGCAGATCGCGGTCCGTGACCAACGTACTTCCGCGCACGGTGGTATCGCGACCGCTGGTGATCTGCAAGCTATCAGCGCTGATGTCACTGCCGATACTTTGCGAGGCACTTTGCTGGGCCTGCTGGCCTTTCTGAGTCGCCGACATACCAACAGTCAGCGACAGCCCGACTTTGCTGGACTGCTTTGATTGGCTAGAGGTTTGCTGCACCTGCGCCGTGCCGATTTCAACGTCATTGCCAGCGTTGAGCTTTATGGCGCCCTCTGCCCGCAAAGCCGCTGCCTCTAGGGAAATATCGTTATCCGCTTGTAGTTTGATTGACTCGGCAACCAGCTCAGTACTGTTGAGCGTTGTTTGACTACTCGACTGGCTACGAGACTTACTCGAAAACATCCCTTTCTTGGAGGAAGCGCTGGCTTGGCTGGAATAGTTTTGCGCAGCCTCAAGATTGATGTCGTGCCCAGCGGAAGCCAACAGTTCGCCGCCACTGTTGATTTTCGCCCCCTCAAGATTGATATCCTGAGCTGCCGAAACAACAACCTTCTTGCCCGCATCAATGGATGAGCTGATAGCAACATCGCTTTCACTCTCACTCATTTTTGTACTCTTTTTACCCCACGACCCTTTTTTGGTTTTGGAGTAATAGGAGTAATCGCTGTCCTCGGCAGTGTTGAGACTCAAGTCATTACCGGCAAACAGATACGCTTCGTCCCCCGCAGAAACCCGACTAGCCGTAACGGCCAAGTCCTGCCCAGCACTCAACGACACATCCCTTCCGGCTTTTACCGTCGTCGACACCTGACTGACATGGTCTTCCCGAGTCTTGAGCTTCTTCGAGTTGTACGCTGAGTGTTGCTCATCCGCCGCAGAAATCAGGCTTAGATCCCCAGTAGCCGACATAGCCACATCACGCTTGGCCTCAATCTGGCTGGCAATGGCCGTCAAATCCCGACCAGCCACCGCCTTAAGGTCGCGACCCACAGTCACAGAAGAACCGTGCTGGGTCACCGTACTGTTGCTGATGCGACCTCCGGTGTAGCCGGTGACCTGCTCGGCCGATCCAAAGCTTAGGTCGCGCCCGGCCTGGATAGTGGTGTCGCGCCCGCTCTGCAACACTGCGCCCTGGTTTGAGACGTCTCGCCCCGCCTTGATACTCAGATCATTCGCCGCCTCAACCCGCGCAGCGCTATCCACATAATCGCGATGCTGCGAATACCCCGCCCCTTTGTCATCCCAACTGGTCACGCTGCGCTCGTTGATCACATCGCCATTAATGGCGGTCAGCGTCACATCGCGCCCTTTGATGATGCCTCCGGCTTTGTTGACGATGTTGTTGCCCGCCAACAGGTCCAGGCGGTTGCCTGCTTCGATCAGCCCGCTGTTGGTCACATCATTGGCGGCCTTGGCCGACAGGTTGTTGGTGGCGCGCAAGGTGCCGGCGTTGACCAGGTTTTCACCGGCGATCAGGTTCAGGTCGTTACCGGCGATCAAGGCTCCGGTGGGGGCAAGACGGTTATTGGCCTGGGCCAGGTACAGCACCGGCACCAGGACTTTTTCACCGTTCACTTCGTGCTCTTCCAGCCACACGATGTCATGCGTCAGGGCCGCGACCTGTTGCGAGGTGAGGCTGACGCCCATCGACAGGTTCAGTTGCTGCTTGCTGCTGATGGCGTTGTCCATCAAGTACTTGAACAGCTTTTCGTCGGTGGTCTGGCCGTCGATAAAGCGTTGGCCGGTGCGCGCTTGCACGGCCTGCTGAACCAAACGTTGTTCGTACAGGCCATCGCCCAGGCGCTTCCAGCTTTCGTCTGGGTTGTAGCCCAGGCCTTGCAGCAGGTAGTCCGAGCTCATGAATTGCTTGAGGTCGGTGAGTACCGGGTTGGTTTCGATCAGGTACTTGTGCGGCTGCGAGACGGCACGACTGTCCGGCAGGCCCTGGACGCGGCTGATGGTTTGGCCGGCCAATGCCGTGGGCTGGCTGACGGCTGGTGGTTGTACGTGACCGCCAGCGAGTACGTCCTGGGCAGCCGGGGTAAGGCCCGGCAGTTGGGTCTCCGGCGCAGCGATCGCCGCAACGTCGGTACTGCGCGCAATGGTCGACAGGCCCGGCACACTCAGATCAGGGAGCGTCCCGTCTGGCGACGTATGCACAACCCTATCGCCTGGCGTGACGGCAGGCAGGTCGATGCCCGGCCGCGAACCATCGACCGCAGGCTGGGAAACACCCGCGGGATTGCGCGGGTCAATGCCGTCAACGCGGGTGATGTCGGCACCGTTGGTGCGTCCCGGTAGCCGGGTTTGCACATCGGCGCTGCCTACACCGCCGGTATCGATGGCACTGGCGACCGCATTAAGCAAACCCGCTTCACGGGCAGCCACGGCGACCTGCCGCGTGCTGGTGGCGACTTGCGCCGCCTCGCCGACTTGAATCACGCGTCCATGGGTGGATGGCAGCGCTTGCTGGCGCTGGCTCGGATCAAGACTGGCGCTGCCCAGCGTCCAATTCTGATTAACAGTGCCCGTCTGCCCCGTCGTGCCGCTTTGGCCACTTAAACGAAACAACCCGTTCTGCCCGCTGGGCAAACCGAAGCCTGGCAGGGTCAGGGGGTTGACCTGCTGTTGGGCAAGGTCGGGTGGCAACTGTGCATTGAGCACCACCACCTGGGTTTTATTGGCGCCTACGCCGGTGTCCAGCGAACGCCCACCCACCGCCAGCGCGGTCTTGATCACGTTGATGTTGTTGATGCTTTTACTGGCGGTGAGCGCAGCGTTGCCACCGGCCTGAATAATCGCCGGGGCCACCACTTGGGTGCCGCCTTGTACGGCGATGGGTTGGTTGATGCCGGGAAACAGCGACGGACTAAAGCGCGCCATCAAGGCCGCAAACGCCGCCTCATCTACTGGCGAGCCCTGCGGGTGCGCGCGGTTATAGGACTGCACCGCCGCGACCATCTGGTTGTACTGGCCTTTGGAGATTTTGGTAATGCCGCTGTATTCCTGGCTCTGGGAACCGGAACCACCGGTAGCTGCCTGGTTGAGGATGTTTTCGCCAGTAATCGATAGGTCATTGGCGGCCGACACCACGCTGTAGCGGTTGGTGAAGTTCTGCCCGGTTACCACCATGTTGCGCCCGGCGCTAAGGGTGGCCGAAGGCGAGTCGATTTCAAGCACACTCGACACGGTACGGCTCAAGGTCACCGCAGGGCGTCGGTCACTCCAACCGCCGCTGCAATGCTGGGTGCACCGAATGCCCACGCCCACGGACGTCAGTTGCTGGTTGAGCTTGAATTTCTCGCGCTCGTTGACCACGTCATTGGCCGCGATTCTGAGGTCGCCCATGCTCTCGATGCTGGCCGAAACGTTGTGCACGCTCTGCGCCAGGGTTCCACCGGCTACACCCGCTACCGTGAGGTTGCCCAGGCTGTAGATGTCCGAATAGTTGTTGGTCAGGCTGCCCAGGTTGAAGGTCGAATCCTGGCCGCTGAACAGGAATCCGCGTGCGCCGATACCGCTTGCAGCATGATCGTTGAGCAGGCTCTGGGCCGTCAGCACCAGGTTCTGTGAAGCCCCCAACGTGCCGGTGTTAACAATACTGCCGGCGTTGATGCGCAGATCGCCGCTGGAGGTCAAACGCCCACGGTTGAGCAGTTGGCTCCCGGTGGTCAGTTGGGAAGCGCCACCGCCTGCCACGCTGGCAGTTTCATTCACGGTTATCTGCGCGGCGCTCAGACCCAGGTTGCCCAGGCTGCTATAGCGCCCGTTACCGCCGTAGCTGCCGGCCAGCGTCAGATTGGCCGTGCCGTCACTGGCGATCAGGCCATCGTTGTTCCAGTTGCCGCCGTTGCCCGTCAGGCTGTCGGAAGCGAGTAACTGTCCGCTGGCGGTCTGGTTCAGGGTATTGACGTTGACCGTCAGGCGCCCGGCCTGGATCACGCTGCTGTTGGTCCAGCTGTCTGCTGCCAGGGTCAGGCCGCCACGGGTCACCAGGTTGCCGCCTGCATTGATCAGGTTGGCGGTGGCGATATCAAAAGTGCCGGTGCCGCCGTGCAGCAGGCTACCGCCTTGGTTCAGGAAGCCACCGGCATTCAGGGTCAGGTCAGCGTTGGAGGTTTCCAGTCGACCATTACGGTTATCGAATGCACCGCCGAGCTGGAAGTTGGTTTTGCCGCTGCGGCCCAGCGCGCGCAGTTGCCCGCCTTGGTTGTCGACGCTGCCGCCCGTCACGCTCAGGGTATTGTCGCTTTCAATCACGCCGCTGCGGTTGATCAGCGCGCCACTGGCGCTCAGCTCAACCGCACGACCTGCAATCTGCCCGGCGCTGTTGTCCAGTTGCACACCACTGACTCGCATCAAGCCGTTGGCATACACCCCGCCATTGGCATTGGCGAAGTAGTTGGCGTTGACCACTGCATCGCCGGTCTGCGCAGCGATGAAGCCGCTCTGGTTGTCGAGGCGGTTGGCATTCAGGTCAAGGCTATGGGCCTGGAGCGTGCCGCCTTGGTTATTGAGGTCGCCGCTGATGTTCAGGCCCAGGCCGGTCTGGCCCTGCACCTTGCCTTTGGCGTTGTTCAATCCCACCGCGGTCAACTGCACATCGGCGTCCTGACTGTAGATCAGACCGTCGCTGTTGTTCTGCACGATACCGGTGCTGGTGATCGCTACGCGGTCTTTACCAGCGAGGGTGCCGCTGCCACTGTTGTTCAGGCCACCGCTGAACAGCGTCAACAGACTTTGGCTGATGATTTTGCCCTTGGCGTCGTTGTTGACCTGCATCGCCCGTTGCAGCAGCAATGGGCCGGAACTGGCAATGCTGCCGCCGCTGTTGTTGAGGGTGCCGAGCAGGTTGAGGGTCAGGCGGCCGTTGGTGGCCAATGTGCCGCCGTTGTTGTTCAGGTCGGTGCCGGTGACGGTCATCGCTTGTTGGGCGTTGATCGTGCTTTGGTTGGTCAGCGTTGCCGCCTGCAGATCCAGCGTGGTGCCGCTTTCGATCAAACCGCCATCGACGTTGGTCAACGCACCGGCCACGGTGAGCGTTTGCCCGTCGCCACTGGACAGTACGCCTTTGCCACTGTTATCCAGGCTGGCGGCACTGACGCCCAAACGGCCTTGGCTAACCAGCGCGCCTTCGTTGTTGTTCTGCAACGCGCCGCTCAGGCGCACATCAATTGCACCGCTACGGCTGGAGAGCGTGCCGTTGTCACGGTTGTCGAGGTTGTCACCCCTGACGTTCAGACCTTGCCAGCCGGACAGCAGGCCTCTTGCGGTGTTGTTCATCGTGGACGCGTTGACGGTCAGCACTTGGCTGCTGATCAGCTTGCCGGCGCTGTTGTCCAGGTTGCGCGCCGTCAGGGCGAAGCTTTGCTGGCTGGAGATTTCGCCGCCTTGGTTATTCAGGTCACGCAGGTTTTTCAGGGTCAGCGGGCCGTTAGTCAGCAGCAGGCCGTTGCGGTTGTCCAAGTCGCTGTTGTTGAGGTCCAGGGTCATCCCCTGCTCGCCCACAACGCGACCGCCCGCCAGCGCCAAAGCGTTGAGGTTTGCGGTCAACACGCCTTTGGCCGAGACCTCACCGCCGTTGCCCGTGTGGAGGCTGGCAGCGTTGAGGTTCAGGGATTGCTTGGCACTGATCAAGCCTTGGTCCTGGTTGTTCAGCAGGCCATCGCTGGTCAGTTGCAAGTCGCTGCGGCTATTGAGCGTGCCGCCACGGTTGTCGACGGAGCCTGCGTGAGCGTCGAGGCTGGCGGCGCCGATCAGGCCTTTCAAGTTCGCCAGGGCTTGATTGACGCGCAGGGTCAGGGCCTGGTTACTCAGCAGCTTGCCGTTGCTGTTATCCAGACTTTGCGCGGCCAAGGTGAAGGCTTGGGCGCTGGAGATTTCACCGTCCTGATTATTGACACTGTTGAGGTTGTTGAGCGCCAGCGGGCCAATAGCGTTGATCAATCCGCCTCTGTTGTTCAGTTGGCCGTTGTTCAAGTCCAGACTCAAACCCGCGTTGCTGAACAGCTTGCCGCCCTGCTGATCCAAACCCGTGACGCTGGCGGTCAGCGCCTTCGCGCTGCCGATGCTGCCGCCATTGTTCAACTGTGCGGTGGTCAGGGCCAGGGTGTCGCCGCTGTTGAGACGGCCGGTTTGGTTGTTCAGCTCGCCCGTGGTGATGGCGACAGGGCCTTTGCCGCTGATGATGCCTTGCCTGTTGCCAAGATTGGCGCTTTGCAGTGTCAGGCCGCCGTCGGTGACCAATTTGCCTTCGCTGTTGTTAAGGCTGTCGGTGACGGCGACGCTCAAACCATTGGCGCTGGACAGGCTGCCCTTGCTGTTGTTCAGGCTGCGGGCTTTGACGGCCAATGCATCTTCGCTGCCAAGCACGCCCTGGCTGTTATCGAAGCCGCCTGCGAGGTCCAGCTTCAGCGACTCTTGGCTGAGCAGCTTGCCGCCGTTGTTATCCAGCGATGTGCCGGTCAGGATCAAGCGTTGGCCGTTGAGTTCGCCGAGGGTGCGGTTGATGAGTTGATCAACGGCGAGGTTCAACGTACCGCCTGCGAACACCATGCCCTTGTCGCTGTTGTTGAGTTGTTGGCCGATGACGCTGACGTCGGCGTTGCTGGTCAGTTCACCGGTGCGGTTGTCGACAGTCGCCACGTCGAGTTTCAGCGCTTTTGTGGCGCCTACCAGACCGTTGCGGTTATCGAGATTTGCGCCGCTCAGGTTGAGGGCGTCGGTGCTGATCAGTTTGCCGTTCTGGTTGTCGAGTTTGCTGGCGTTGATCGTCGCAAGCGCCTTGCCCGCAATCTCGCCATTGCGGTTGTCCAGCGCTGCGCTGGTCAGCAACAAGGCACCGTCGGCGATCACGCTGCCGCGTTGGTTATCGATCAATTCGCTGGCGCTGAGGGTGACATCGCCACGCCCACTGAGCAGGCCTTCGGTGTTGTCCAGGCGAGTGCTGCGGGCATCGAGGCTGGCGGCGTTGATATGGCCTTTGAGGTTGGCCAGCAGTTGGTCGACGCGCAGGGTCAGTGCCTGGTTGCTGATCAGTTTGCCGTTGCTGTTATCCAGGTTTTTTGCGACCAAGGTGAAGGCGTTTTGGCTGGAGATTTCGCCGTGCTGGTTGTTGATAGTGGCGAGGTTGTCGAGTGTCAGCAGTGGTGCGTTGATCACCCCTGCGTTGACCAGTTCACCGTTGTGCAGGTCAAGGTTGAGTTGCGTGGTGCTGACCAGTTCGGCGCCGCCCCATTGCGTCAGGCCGGTGAGGCTGGCATTCATGGCGCCGACGCTGCCGATATGCCCGCTGTTGTTGAGCTGGGTGGCGCTGAGGTCGAGCTTGTCGGCGCTGATCACGCGGCCGTCGATGCCGTTGGTGAACAGTCCGGTGTTGACCGTTGCCAGACCTTGGCTTTTGAGCAGGCCGTTAGTGTTCTCCAGGCTGGTACTGGTCACTGTGAGGTTTTGGCCGCTTTCGACGGTGCCACCTTGGTTGATTAGCGCCGCTGCGCTCGCAAGGGTCAGCGGTCCTGCGCTGGAAATCTTGCCGCGGGTGTTGTCGATGCGCTGGCCTGCCAGCTCCATCGAGCCTTCGCTGGTGAGCTTGCCGCCTGTGTTGTCCAGGCCTGCCTTCAGTTGAAGTGCCAAAGCACGCTGAGCACCAACAGTGCCATCGGTGTTATCTACAGCAGTGCCGGTAAGCCGAGCGTCCTGGGCAAAGATCAAACCTTTGGCCTGATTGATCACCTCGGCCATCGCCAATTCCAGCCCAGTACCGGCCAACAACTTGCCGCCGCTGTTATTCAGACGCGTGCCGCTGAACTCGATGTTCTGCTGGCTGGAGATTTCCCCGCTGCGGTTGTCGGTGCTGCCGACCTTGAGTTTCAGCACTTTTGTCGCGGCGAGCAGGCCGCCGCTTTGGTTATCCAACGTGTCAGCGTTGAGGCTCAGATTGCCCTGGGCGACCCACTGACCGCCCTGCTGATTCAGCACACCAACCGTGGCGTCCAGATCATCCTGGCTGGCGATGCGCCCCTTGGCGTTTTCGACGGTATCGAGGGTCAGGCGTACCGGGCCCATCGCGCTGGTCAGGCCGTTCTGGTTGTTCAAAGACTGGCCGGCAAGTGCCAGCGCCTGCTTGCTGTTAAGCACGCCTTCGCGGTTGTCGAGTTGGCCGACGCGCAGGTTCAGGCCCTGATTGGCGCGCACCGCGCCGCCACGGTTGTCCAAGCTATTGCTGCGTAGCGTCAGCAGGTTCTGTCCGGACAGGCGACCGGTGCGGTTGTCCACACTCCCCGCCTGGATGTCCATCACGCCTTTGGCGAGCACAGCGCCTTTGGCTTGGTTATCAAGCAGGCCGTCGACCTTCACCGTCAGGCTGCCATCGGTCGCCAGGCTGCCGGACTGGCTGTTATCCAGGCTGGCCGCGGTCACGTTCAAACGCTGGCCGGCGCCCAAGGTGCCGCCTTGGTTGGACAGCGCGCCGGTGGTGGTCAGGTCGAGGCTGATGTCGCCCATCACATGACCGTCGTTGCGGTTGTTCAGGGTCATCGCGTTGACCACTGTGGCGCCGCTGCTGGAAACTTCGCCGTTGTCGTTAAGCAGGTCGGCCCCCAACGTTAACGCGAGGTCTTTGGAACTGCTGAATACGCCGCTGGTGTTATCCAGTCGTTCTGCTTGAGCAGTCAGGCCTGCCGCAGCAATGACGCCCTTGAGGTTGATCAGCGCTTGGTCGACTTTGAGGGTCAGCGCCTGATCGCTGAGCACATGGCCGTCGCTGTTATCCAGACGTTGCGCGGCCAGGACGAAGCTACGTTCGCTGGAAATCTCGCCGTGCTGGTTGGCGACGGAGGCGAGGTTTTTCAACAGCAATTGCCCCGGCGCGTGGATCAGGCCACCGGCGTTATTGAGAGCGCCGAGGTTCATGTCCAGGCTTAAATCGCTGGTGCTGTAGAGCTGGCCACCGTTGCGCTGATCCAGGCCGGTGAGGCTGGCGGTCAGTGCCTTGTTACTGGCGATATGGCCGTCAAAACGGTTATCCACCTGCCCTGCCGTCAGATCCAGGCGATCGGCACTGGTCAGGCGCCCGCCGCTTTGGTTATTCAATGCACCGGTCGTGATGCGCACAGCGCCGTCGCCGATCATTTTGCCGCCGCCGTTGTCGATACTGGCGCTGCTCACGGTCAACGCCATCGCGCTAAGCAGTTCGCCGTTGCGGTTGCTCAGAACGCCGTTGGCGGTCAGATTCAAAGCCGCGCCGCTGCTGAGGCGGCCGCCGTCGTTGTTCAGTGTGGCGGTTTGCAGGGTCAGGCGCTTGTCACTGCGCACGGTGCCTTGCTGGTTGTTCAGTTGGTCGAGTTCCAGACTCAGTGCGCCGTTCGCCAGAAGGCGTCCTTTGAGGCTGTTGTCGAACTGCTTGCCGTTGAACGACAGGTCGGAGAGGCTGGAAACTTCGCCGCCTTGGTTGTTCAGGCGATCAACCTTCATCACCAGCGACTGGCGTGCATTGAGCAAGCCACCCTCGCGGTTATCCAGTTGCGTGCCGCTTACCCGCATCGGCCCGGCTGCCGTTACGCTGCCGCCACGGTTATCGAATTGACCCATCGCCAGGTCCGCCTGCTGACCGCTGACAAAACGGCCGCCACGGTTGATTGCGATACCACGGGTGGTGACGTCAAGTAACCGGTCCCCTTGCAACAACCCCTGGCTGTTATCCAGGCTCATACTGCTCAAGGTGGTGGTAGCACCGATGATTTCACCGTGGCGATTGTCCAGGGCCGTGTCGGCGGACAGCGTCAGATCATCGCGGACTTTGAGCTTGCCTTCGGCGTTAACCAGGCTGTTTGCGTGCAGGTCCAACCCCGTGGCAGCGACCAAGCCTTTGGTGTTGTCCAGCGCGTTGGCAACGCGCACCACAAGCCCTTGCTCGCTGAGCAACTTGCCGCCCCGGTTGTCGAGGCTGCCGGCGGTAAACACCAGGGCCTGGGCACTGGAAATTTCCCCGCCCTGGTTATCGACACTGCTTAAATTGCTCAGTAGCAGTACACCCGGCGCATGAATCAAACCGCCTTGGTTATTCAGGTGACCGTGGTTCAGGTCCAGGTCTACACCCGCCTGACTGTGGATATTGCCTTTGGCGCTGTTGTCCAGGCTTGCCGTGCTCACCCGCAATGGGCCGGTTGCACTGAACAGACCGGCCTGGTTCAGCAAGTGCGCGCTGATCAACGCGGTAAGGCGACCGTCGCTGGTCAGCTTCCCGCCACTGTTGTCCAAGCGCGTCGCGGTGATGTCCATCGCCTGCCCGGCGAACAGCGTGCCCTGGCGGTTGTCGATCAGGCCCACGCTGTTGAGCGAGAGCATCGCGTCGCCTTGCAGCAGGCCCTCGCGGTTATCCAGCGACGTACTGTTGACCGATACCGTGCGCGCCAACAGCTTGCCAGTGCGGTTATCCAATGCTCCGTCGATCTGCGCGATTAAGCCATCGCCGGCGCTGAGCGTGCCGCCTTGGTTAGCCAGGCTGGCGGCGCGCACATCCAGGGTTTTAGCCGAGATCAAGCCTTGCGTGTTATCGAGTGCGTGGGCGATGCGCACGGTCAAACCCTGCTCGCTGAGGAGCTTGGCGTGGTGGTTATTCAGGGTGTCCGCGGCCAGGGTGAACGCCTGGGTGCTGGAAATTTCGCCGCCCTGGTTATCGACGCTGGCGAGGTTGCTCAGCAGTAATTGGCCAGGGGCGTTGATCGTGCCACCCTGGTTATTCAAATGACCGTTATTAAGATTGAGGCGCACATCCCCCTGGCCGAAGAAACGACCATCGTTGTGCTGATCAAGACCACTGACGCCAGCATTCAGCATTTGGCCCGCGCTGATGCGGCCGCCCTCACTGTTATCCACTTGGCCGGCGTTCAAGTTGAATGCGCCATCACCGCGCAAGGTGCCACGCTGGTTATTCAGCGGGCCACTCGATTGCACAGTGAGGTTATGGGCGACAAGCGTGCCTTGTTGGTTATCAAGGCGACCCAGGTTGAGGCGTGCATCACCTTTGGCGGCAAACAGACCGGTCTGGTTGAGCAATTGCCCGGCGATCGCCGCGACCAACGCGCCGTCGCTGGTGAGCGTGCCTGCGCTGTTGTCCAGGCGGGATGCATTGAGGGTAGCGGTTGCACCTGCCGCCAATGTCCCGCGCTGGTTGGACACCACACCGCTGTTGAGCACCAGGGCGCGATCACCTTGCAGGCGGCCGCGGTCGTTGTTCAGTTCACCCGTGGTGGACGCAAGGTCGGTAGCCAGAAGCTCGCCGCTGCGATTGTCCAGCAGGCCTGCGGTGTTCGCCGTCAGACGATTACGTGCGCTGAGCTTGCCGCCCTGGTTGTTCAGGTTGGCGGCGTTGATGTCGAGGTTTGACGCCGAAACCAGGCCCAACGCATTGTTCATCGCGCCGGCGATACGCAGGGTCAGATCTTGGTCGCTGAGCACTTTACCCGCGCCGTTGTCGAGGCGGTTGGCGGCCAAGAGGAATGACCGCGTGCTGGAGATTTCCCCTTGGCGGTTATCGACCGTATTGAGGTTATCAAGGGTCAATTGACCGCTGGCGTTGATCTGGCCGTTGCGGTTATCCCAGTGCCCTTGGTTGAGGTTCAGCGTCAGTGAGTCTTGGCTGGTGAGCGAGCCTTTTTGGCTGTTGTCCAGGGCGCCACTATTGATCTGTACTGTCTGACGCGCAGCAATTCGGCCGCCCTGGTTATTGATCAAACCTGATGCGTTGAGGCTCAACGACTGCCCGGCCGACACCAGGCCTGCCACGTTATCCAACGCTACCAATTGCAGCGTGACCTGCGCCTGGCTCGACAGCTCGCCGCTGCGGTTGATCAATTGCCCGATACCCGCCGTCAGGTTGCCGGTGCTGGTGACCAATCCGCGTTGGCTGTTAAGCAGTTGATCCGCGTTGATTCTGAGGTTGCCTGCGCTGAGAATGCGGCCTTGGTTTTGGTTATCGAGTTGGGTGGCGGTCAGTTGGGCTGCCCGTTGGGCACTCAGGGTACCGCCCTGATTGGCCAGCTCGCCCGTGTTGATGGTCAAGTCACGGCTGGCGATCACCGTCTTGCCAGTGTTGTCGATGCTTTGAGCTTTTAAGCGCACATCGCCTTGGGCATTGCGGCTGTTATCGGCATTGACACCGGCTTCGATAATTCCGTTGTTGGTCAACCGCCCAGCGGCGTCCAGTGTGATGCTGTCCTTGGCCGCCAGGGTTTGCTGATTGGTCAGCGCACCTTGGGTGTTCACCGACAAGTCAGTACCGGCATACACCGCGCCTTTGGTCTCTACGCTGGCCGCTTTGACCGCCACTGCCGTACCGGCGGAGGTTTGGCCCATGACCACGTTACCCGCAGCGTCAATCTGGATATCGCCACCGGCAACCATGTCCCCGGACAGCTTTACGCCGACGCCTGCTTCGGTCCCGACCAGCTTCACCGCCCCCACGTACATGCCGCCCAACGCCGACGAGTCAATCGCCAGGTCCGGCGCCTTGCTGCCGTCCGCTGCACGCGCCGTGGCGTTCAAAGTGCGCGCATCCACATCGTTGCGCCCCGCGACGATGGTGAGTTTTTTCGCCTGGATTTGTGCATTGATGGTGGTGGCGCGGGTGATGATTTCGAACTGGTCGACGTTGCTGGCATTCAGGCCGGTGCCTTCGATGGACACATTTCCCTTGTCCACTTGATAACGGCTGATCTGGCCGTTTTCGATGACCGCCTTGCCCGTGGTGAGTGTGGCTTGTGGAGTGTTGATAAAACCGCAGCCGTTGCAGCTGATGCCGTAAGGGTTGGCCACGATCACATGGGCCGACTGCCCCGCCACTTCGGTGTAGCCACGCAGTTGGCTGGGGCTACCGCCATTCACCTCATTGAGAATGACGCTGGCGGCGCTGCCATGGAAATTTGGGTTGCCGACAATAATTCCGCCGAGCTGGGTGGACTGGGTGCGGTCGGTGGCATTGTTGAGGATGACCCCGTTGGCACCGACGTTGTAGTCGTGGAATTGGTTATGCGACAGCCCATTCGCGTTCGGCGCGGCAATATTCACGATCGGTACGCCGTTGCCCGCTTGTCCGAGCGTGGTACCCGGCCCGCTCACTGCAATCCCGTCCGCCTGAGCCAGTAGCGGCTGCCAGAACATGGCGTTCGCCAATACCAACGCCAACCCGCGCTTGGGCAAGCCCAGGAAGGTGGACCGGTTTTTTACGGCTGCAGAAGGCTGGCGCGCAAGGTAGGCGAACTGGCGAACATCCATGTCATGTCTCGATGCCCAAAGGGCGGTAAAAATTTAAAGGAAGAAATCCATGCGGAAATAGATCGGCGCTTCACGTTCCGTGATCGGGTCCGGTCGTTCCAAAGAGTGTGCAAAGGTCACCGTGGCCGCGACGTTCTTGCCGCGTGCAAACAGTTCCAGGGAATTGCTGCTCATGCGCCCATGCTGCTCGGCGTTGTAGCGACCATGGCGGACCACGCCCTGGTCGTAGCCGAGGCTGGTGCCGTATTCGGTCAGCACGGGTTGCAGCCAGGCCCAGGTCACCGGGCGGCTCCAACGCAGGTCGTTGCGCCAATAGCCGCCGCTGTCGCCGGAGAGCATCTGATCCTTATAACCACGAATCGATGACTGCCCGCCCAGGCTTATGCGCTGTGGGCTGAACAGCACGTCCTCACTGCGCTGGCCGGTCATCAGGCTGCTGAAGCTCAACGACTCGCCCCACAGTTTGAACGGGTACAGGTAGCTCACGGTTGCGGTGTATTTGCGGTAGCGCGCATCAGCCTGACCCGGCCGTGGGTTGTGATTAGCCTGGGCGTCGAAGGCGCCAATGCCGTCCTGCATGCCCAGGTCGATGTTAAGGAATGACTCGCCAATGCGCCGACCGTGGTTGATGCCGAACTGCGCTTCGCTGAGACGGTTGCTGCTCAGGGCCAGCTTGCTGTCTTCGATGAAATTATTGGTACGCAGGTAAGCCACGCCAGTGCTGAGGGAGGTTTTGCTCAGCGCGTCACGGTGAATGACTCGCTCCAGGCGCAACTGGTGGCTCTGGCTGTCGCCCGACTGCTTGAAGTTGAAGTTGTTGGCCTGGGCCAGGGAGCGGTATTCGGACTCGCTGTAGCTGTAATTGAGGTTCCACCAGCCAAACGGCAGGTTGTAATTGAGCATCGAGTTACGCGAGGTTTTCTGGTGGTCGCTGACGGCATCATGACCGCCACGCAGGGAAAGCTGGTCGGCAAGGCCAAGCGGGTTATCCCAATCGAGACTGGCGCCCCATTGCTGCTCACCGGTGCTGCGCTGACCGCCGTTATGGCGTGACAGCCCAACGCGCCAGGGCTTTTGTGGGGTGTTTTTGACCAGTACATCGCTGCCGCCCACTTCTTTACCCGGCGCCAGTTCCATCTGCGCCTGATTCGACGGCAGGCGGTTCAACTGGTCGACCATCTGCTCAATTTCGCGCAGGTTAAGCAATTCACCCTGTTTACCTGGAAAGCTCATCCCGAGTTGGCGGTCGGTGATGCCGCTGCCCTGCGCGCCCTTCAACCCTTCCAGTCGGCCTTCGACTACTTGGATCTTGAGCACGCCACTGGAGAGGTCCTGCTGAAGCAAGTAGGCACGGCTGGTAACCAGCCCTTTGGCCAAGTAGCGGTCAGTGATGACCTTGAGCACCTCATTGAGTTGCGGCACGCCCAGGCACTGGCCAATGTAGGGCTGGATCAGCGCTTGGCGTTCGCGTTCAGAGAGCGCGTCGGCACCGGAAACTTCGAGGGTCTTGATGGGAAAGCAACGAGTGTCGACGGGGGCCGTTGGCGCAGTGGGCGCGACGGTTTTCCCTGGCAGGTCCTTGAGCTCTTCGAGGCGACGCTGCTGCTCTTCGAGCAAACGGTCCTGACGGTCACGAATCAGATCGGTGATGCCCGGCGTGTTCTGCGGGGCGGCGGCTTGAGCCAATCCGGCTGCGCTCAGGCAAAAAAAAGCGGACAGCAGGCCGAGCCCGGTCCGGCGTAACAAACGCCACATTAATAGATCCCTCTATATGGCACAGAGCCATCAATGAGCGGCGATCATAGGGTGGCGATATAGTGGCGTCAATTAAATGTATGAATTTGTTTCAACATCGATACAGAGACGGCTGAATGCTGGCCGCGTTGTACGTCTGATCACGCTGGAGAAATCCAGGGCAAAAAAAAGCCTGCATCTCTGCAGGCTTTTTTATGTCGCTATCTGGCTCCACGACCTGGACTCGAACCAGGGACCCAATGATTAACAGTCATTTGCTCTACCAACTGAGCTATCGCGGAATGCGCCGTATGTTACTGATTAAAAAGGATAAGTCAAGCGCCCCCTTTCATTCGGTGTGATTAAATCGGATGACCGGTTGAATCGGCGTGTTCCCTTGCCAACTCCAGCCAGGCCAAAGCCGCCGGTGGCAGATGGGCGCTCGAGCGCCAAGCCAGGGCGATGTGCCAGTCGGTGTGGGGTTCATCCAACGGGATCAGGGCGATGCCAGCGTGTTGATGTTTGTGCGCCAGCATGCGAGGCACGAAGGCCACACCCAGTCCCGCGGCGACCAGGTCGATGATGAAGTCGATCTGCCCGCTGCGTGCGGTCACCTTGGGGGTGACGCCTTTGCGCTCGCAGGCAGCGAGGATCTTGGCGTTGAGGGCAAAGCCGGCTTCGAAGAGGATGAACGGTGAATCGGCCAGGTCAGTGAAGTCGATGCGCTTGCGCTGGGCCAAAGGGTGGCTGATGGGCAGCACGGCCATCAGCGGCTCATTGCGCACAGGTTGGTAGTCGAAGTCTTCATCCACCGGCAGCAGCAGCGCCGCCAGGTCGACCTCCCCCGCTTCCAGGCATTCGCGCAGCTTTTTGCTGCCGTACTCGGTGAGTTCGATGTCGATGTCCGGGTAGCGGCTGCGGTAGGTCGCAAACATCGTCGCAAACAGCACACCGCAGCCCACCGGCGGCAGGCCGATACGCAGCACGCCACGCTTTAAACCGCGCAGGTCGTTGATCTCGGCCACCAAGTCGTTGCGCTCGGCAAGCAGCACCAAGGCTCGGCGGTAGGCGATTTCGCCGGCAGCGGTGAGTTCGTTACGGTGACCCAGGCGGTTGAGCAACGGTGTGCCCAGTTCATCTTCCAACGTCTTGACCGCCTTGCTCACGGTGGATTGGGTCAGGCACACCACCTCGGCGGCCTGGGAGAAACCACCCTGGCGCACCACTTCGACAAAGGCACGCAATGTTCTCAGGTTCATCGGTATTCCTTCGGCGACTGACCACCAGCGATAAAAGTTGTTTTTATCATGCCAGAGAATTGCCTATCCTGACTCCACCTTGCCTTGTGGAGCCCTCCAATAATGATCATCTCGTCCGCCTCCGACTACCGCGCAGCCGCCAAGCGCAAGTTGCCGCGCTTCCTGTTCGACTACATCGACGGCGGCGCCTACGCCGAACACACGCTGCGTGCGAACAGTTCGGACCTGGCCGAGATCAGCCTGCGCCAACGCATCCTGCGCAATGTGGACAACCTGAGCCTGAAGACCACGCTGTTCGGCCAGGAGCTGGACATGCCGGTGATACTCAGCCCGGTGGGCCTCACCGGCATGTACGCGCGACGTGGCGAAGTGCAGGCGGCCAAGGCGGCGGCGAACAAGGGCATTCCGTTCTGCCTGTCGACGGTGTCGGTGTGCCCGATTGAAGAGGTGGCATCGCAGAGCGCGCAGGCGATCTGGTTCCAGCTGTATGTGCTCAAGGACCGTGGTTTCATGCGCAACGCGCTGGAGCGCGCGCAAGCCGCGGGCGTCACTACATTGGTGTTTACCGTGGATATGCCCACGCCCGGCGCGCGTTATCGCGATGCCCACTCGGGCATGTCCGGACCGTTCGCAGCACAGCGGCGCATGCTGCAAGCCGTCACCAAGCCGCAATGGGCCTTCGATGTAGGACTGATGGGCCGACCCCATGACCTGGGCAACATCTCCAAATACCTGGGCAAACCCACACACCTGGAAGACTACATCGGCTGGCTGGCGAACAATTTCGACGCCTCCATCAGTTGGAAGGACCTGGAATGGATCCGCGAATTCTGGAAAGGCCCGATGATCATCAAAGGTATTCTCGACCCTCAGGACGCCAAGGACGCAGTGAGTTTCGGTGCCGATGGCATCGTGGTCTCCAACCATGGCGGTCGCCAGTTGGATGGTGTGCTGTCCACTGCCAAGGCCCTGCCTCCGATTGCCGATGCGGTGGGCGACGATCTCACGGTTTTGGTGGACTCCGGCATCCGCTCCGGACTGGACGTGGTGCGCATGCTGGCCTTGGGTGCCAAGGCCTGCCTGCTGGGGCGTGCCACCGCCTACGCGCTGGCCGCCGACGGCCAGCACGGCGTGGAAAACCTGCTGGACATCTTCGCCAAGGAAATGCGCGTGGCCATGACCCTCACCGGCGTCACCTCCATCGCGCAGATCGACCGCTCTACCTTGGTCTAACCCTGCTGCTCGACGATCCCTCGCGCCTTGAGTTGGGCCAGTTGCTGCGCCGACAAGCCCAACCGTTCACCGAGGATATCGTCGGTGTGCTGCCCCAACCTCGGCGCCGGCCGCACGTATTCCACGGGCGTGCCGGACATTTTGATCGGGCTGCCGACCATGGCAAAGTCCGGGTTCTGCGGGTGTGGGATGTTCACCATCAGGTTGCGCGCGATCACCTGGGGTTCTTCCAGGGATTGCGCAATCGAGTTGATCGCCCCCACCGGCACCTTCGACGCGTGGATGCATGCCACCCACTCATCGGCGCTGCGCCCCAGGAAGTGCGCCGAGAGCAACGCGACGATGTCTTCGCGATGGGCCACGCGGTCGGCATTGCGACGGAAGCGCGGGTCCTCCGGCAAGTGCGGCAGGCCGATGCTCTGGCACAGGGCGATGAACTGGCTGTCATTACCGCAGGCGATGATGAAGTCACGGTCGGCGGCGCGGAACACCTGGTAAGGCACGATGTTGGCGTGGGCATTGCCATAACGCTGCGGCACCTTGCCCGACGCGAGGTAGTTCATGCTCTGGTTGGCCAACGTGGCGACTTGCACGTCCAACAACGCCATATCGATGTATTGACCAACGCCGGTGCGCTCACGGCTGAGCAATGCAGCCTGGATCGCCACGGTGGAATACAGGCCGGTCATCAAGTCGGAAAACGCCACGCCAACTTTTTGCGGACCGCCGCCCGGCAAATCATCACGCTCGCCAGTAATGCTCATCAAGCCGCCGATGCCCTGGATGATGAAGTCGTAGCCCGGCTCTTCGGCACGCGGCCCGGTCTGGCCGAAACCGGTGATGGAGCAATACACCAGGCGCGGATTGATCTCGGCCAGGGTCGCGTAATCCAGGCCATAACGGGCCAGGGAACCGGCCTTATAGTTCTCGATCAGTACATCCGAGCTGGCCGCCAAAGCGCGTACCAATTCCTGACCTTCGGGAGTGGCCATATCGATGGCCACGGATAACTTGCCGCGATTGGTCGACTGATAATAAGAAGCTTCGCCGGACGATTCGCCGGTGTCGGTCTTCATCCAGGGCGGCCCCCAGGCACGGGTGTCGTCGCCGCTTTTCGGGCGTTCGATCTTGACCACTTCCGCGCCAAGGTCGGCCAACACTTGCCCACACCAGGGGCCGGCCAACACACGGCTTAAATCCAGTACCCGCAAACCTGTCAATGCACCCATTGTTCTTATCCTGTGAGGTTGGGAAATCAGCCGGCTGTCGGCTCTTCATGGCGCAGGGAAACACCCAGCATCGCCCGCCGCCGTAACCAGGGGCTGGGGCGGTAACGTGGGTCGTGGGTGAGTTCGCTCATGCGCTGCAAAATCGTAAGGATCCGCCGAGGCCCAAGGGCATCGCCCCAAGCCAGCGGCCCCTTGGGATAACCGAGGCCCAGTTGCACGGCCTGGTCGATATCCTCGACGCTGGCGATGCGCTGCTGGGCAATATCACAGGCCAGGTTGACCACCATCGCCAAGGTGCGCTGGGCCACGAAGCCAACGCTGTCGCCAATCACCGTGACGCCCACACCGTCTGCTGCGAGCAAAGCGTGAGCCGCATCGCGCATGGCGGGCGAAGTCAGTGGGTTCTGCATCAAGGTGCGATGACGCGACAGGTCCGTCAGCAGGTCGATGCACAGGGTGCGCGCGGGGTCGGTGTCGAAGCGCACGCAGGCGCTGGTGGCGTCGCGGCCATACGGGGCCAGCAGGCACAACGCCTCAGGCGAAGGTTGCGCGGCGTGTTCAAGATGGGCGCCCAGGTTGATCACCAGGGCGCTCAAGCGCTCGTAGTCTTCACTGTTTTCCGTGGCGATCCAAACCGGCGGTTGCGGGTTTACAGTCGGTACGGGTTGAGGCTGAGGGCCATTGATGAGCTGGCCGTTTTCATACTGATAGAACCCATGCCCGGTCTTGCGCCCAAGACGTCCAGCCACCAACATCTGCCGGGTCAGGGGCGACGGTTTGTAGCGGGGCTCCTGATAGAACTGGTTGTAGATCGACTCCATCACCGGGTGCGACACATCCAGGCCGGTGAGGTCCAGCAACTCCAGCGGCCCCATCCGGAACCCGGCGCCGTCGCGCAGGATGCGGTCGATATCACCGCGCTCGGCGATGCCCTCATCAAGCATCTTCAACGCTTCAGTACCATAAGCACGACCGGCGTGGTTGACGATGAAACCCGGCGTGTCCTTGGCGCGCACGCCGCGATGGCCGATGCGTGCAGCCAGGGCCAACAGCGCGTCGCCAACCTTTGGCGCGGTGGCCAGGCCGTCGATCACCTCCACCACACGCATCAGCGGCACCGGGTTGAAGAAGTGCAGCCCGGCCACGCGCTCAGGGTGCTGGCAACCGGTGGCGATAGCCGTGACAGACAGCGAAGAGGTGTTGGTGGCGAGGATGCAGGTCGGGCTGACGATGCCTTCCAGCTGTTGCAGCAGACCCCGCTTGGCATCGAGGTTTTCCACGATGGCTTCGACGACCAGGTCGCAATCGCTCAGGTCATCAATCGCCTCGGCAACCCGCAGGTTGGCCAGCGCCGCCTCCATCGCGGCCTGGCTGAGCTTGCCCTTGCCCACCAACTTGGCAAAGGTGCCGCTGAGATTATCCCGAGCCGATTGCGCAGCGCCTTCACGGGCATCGAACAGATGCACCACCACACCGGCCTGGGCCGCGATTTGTGCGATACCGGCGCCCATGACGCCAGTGCCCACCAATCCCATCGTATTCAGGGTGTCGGTCATGCTTATTCCCCCCGGTAGTGCGGTGTGCGTTTCTCGAAGAACGCGGCGGCGCCCTCCTTCTGGTCCTTGGAATCAAACAGCAATTGGAACGCCTTGCGCTCCAGCACCAAGGCGCTTTCCAGCGGCAGGTCGGCGCCGGCCAGCATCACTTCCTTGATCTGCTCCACCGCCAACGGCGGCAATGCGGCAATCTGCGCAGCCAGTTCCAGGGCGCGGGGCAGTGTCTGGTCGTCGCTGACCATTTCGCTGAGCATGCCCATCGCCAGCGCTTCTTTCGCGCTGACCATGCAGCCCGTGAGCGCAATGCGCATGGCCTGGAATTTACCCACCGCGCGGATCAGGCGTTGAGTGCCGCCCGCACCGGGCATCAAGCCGAGCTTCACTTCCGGCTGGGCAAATCGCGCCGACTCGCCCGCTACGATGAGGTCGCAATGCATCGCCAGCTCGCAGCCACCGCCCAGGGCAAAACCGTTGACGGCGGCAATCACCGGCTTAGGGCAACGGCTGATGGCTTCCCACAGGTATTCGGTGTGGCGGCGGTACATATCGATTGCGCCCGCACTGGCGAACTCCTTGATATCCGCGCCGGCCACGAAGAACTGCTCGCCACCGGTCAGTACGATGGCGCGCACATCCTGGCGTCGGGACAGCGCGCGGAAGTGCTCGGCGAGGGCTTCACGCACCTGGGCGTTGAGGGCGTTTTTCACTTCAGGGCGGTGGATACGCACCACGGCCACGCCATTGTCATGGATGTCGAGGGTCACCACGGGTGAGTTGGCGCTGGTCACATTCACTCCTGCTGCACTGTTCTTGTTAGTTGGGCTGGCGCATGTTTCGCTGTGCGAAATAACATTCCGTATTTGACAATTAGCATAAATACCGACCCCGCTGGTGTAAACGGAAAAACGCGGACAATGCTCAAACCATCGACTAACTCGCTGTTTTAAAGGGTTTTATCTCATCTTAAAATCAAGGCGCAAAAGATTGCTTAGTTTCGCAGTGCGGAATACTATTTTGTTTTGTTGATTTTATAAAAAAATGAGGATTACCATGCGCCGTCGAAACCCCGAGCCGGACAGCACAGAAGTTTCCGCTTTCGAGCATGTGTTGATCGACCCGATGAACAACGATGAGGAGGAAGACAAGGATCGCCAATTCGTCACCGCCCTGGCCCGTGGCCTGGAACTGCTGCGCTGTTTCACGCCGAGCGAAAGCGTGCTGGGCAACCAGGAACTGGCGCGCAAGACCGGCCTGCCGAAACCGACGATCACCCGCATGACCCACACCCTGACCCGCTTGGGTTACCTCAAGCACCTGCCGCAGTCAGGCCGGTATCAGTTGGATGTGGGCGTGATGGCCTTCGGTTACGCGATGTTGTCGAACCTGTCGATCCGCGCCGTGGCTCATCCGTTGATGGAGACCATGGCCAAGTACGCCCAGGCGGCCGTTGCGATGGCCACTCGGGACCGCCTCGACGCGGTGTACCTGGACGTGGTCCAGGGCGAAGCGAACATGACCATGCGCCGCCAGGTCGGCACACGGTTGCCGTTGCATTTGAGTTCAGCAGGCCGCGCCTGCCTGGCAGCAATGCCGGAAAACGAGCGGGAGTTCATTCTCGACCATATCCGCCAGCGCCATCTGGAGGACTGGCCGAGCATCCGCAAGGGGCTGGAACGCGCCTTCCGGGACTACACCGATTTCGGCTATTGCATGTCGATCGGTGAGTGGCACCGCGATGTCAACGCCATCGCCGTGCCGCTGCGACACGCACAACACGGCTTGCTGGCGTTCAACTGTGGCGGACCGAGTTTCCACCTCTCCCGGGAGAAACTCGAAGACGACATCGGCCCACGCCTCAAGCACATGGTGAACAACATCGAGGCCGCCACCCGCTAGCTGGACCGGTGCATGGCCTCGGCAGATTGACGATAACAGGCCCGCCGAACGGGCCGCTGAGGAATGCACATGATCCGAGACGCACAAACGCTTCATATCCTGGTGGACGCCATTGCGCAGTTCGTCGACGAAGCGCTGATCCCACGGGAAAACGAAGTCGCCGAGACCGATGAAATCCCGGCGGACATCGTCAGTCAGTTCCAGGACATGGGCCTGTTCGGCCTGACCATCCCCGAAGCCTACGGCGGCCTCGGGCTGACCATGGAAGAAGAGGTGACCATCGCCTTTGAACTGGGGCGCACCTCACCGGCCTTCCGTTCCTACTTCGGCACCAACAATGGCATCGGCTCCATCGGCATCCTGTTGGATGGCACCGACGCACAGAAAGAGCACTACCTGCCGCTGTTGGCCAGCGGCGAGCTGCTCAGCTCGTTCTGCCTCACCGAGCCAGACTCGGGCTCCGACGCCGCCTCACTGAAAACCACCGCCGTGCGCGATGGCGACCACTATGTGATCAACGGCACCAAGCGCTTTATCACCAACGCGCCCCACGCCGGGATTTTCACCGTGATGGCGCGCACCGACCCGGCGATCCGTGGTTCGGCCGGTATCAGTGCATTCATCGTCGAACGTGACACACCCGGCCTGTCCCTGGGCAAACGCGACCACAAGATGGGCCAGCAAGGCGCCCACACCAGCGACGTGATTTTCGACAACGTACGCGTGCCGGCCAGCCAGTTGATCGGTGGCGTGGAAGGCGTGGGCTTCAAGACCGCGATGAAGGTCCTCGACAAAGGCCGCCTGCACATCGCCGCTGTCAGCGTGGGGGCTGCCGAGCGCATGTTGAACGACGCGCTGAACTACGCGATCGAGCGCAAGCAATTCGGCCAGCCGATTGCCGAGTTCCAGCTGATCCAGGCCATGCTCGCCGACAGCAAGGCCGAGATCTACGCCGCGCGTTGCATGGTGCTCGATGCCGCCCGCAAGCGCGACGAAGGCCAGGACATCGGCACCGAGGCGTCGTGTTCGAAGATGTTCGCCACCGAGATGTGCGGCCGCGTCGCTGACCGTTGCGTGCAGATCCACGGCGGTGCCGGCTATATCAGCGAGTACGCCATCGAACGTTTCTACCGGGATGTGCGTCTGTTCCGCCTGTATGAAGGCACCACGCAAATCCAGCAACTGGTGATTGCCCGCAACATGATTCGCGCGGCGCAACGCTAGGCCTCACCGCACCACCATACCCAATGCCCTAACAACTACAAGCAAGGTATCGCTATGGAAGTCGCCGCATCGGCGGGCGCGTTGTCGCCTGCAAAAAGCAAACTGTGGATCGTCGTTTTCATCTTCTGCTTCCTCGGCCTGTTGATCGATGGCGCGGACCTGATGTTGCTGTCCTACAGCCTCAGCAGCCTCAAGGCCGAGTTCGGCCTGACCAGCGTCGAAGCCGGCAGCCTGGGCAGCTTCACCCTGGCCGGCATGGCCATCGGTGGTATCTACGGGGGCTGGGCCTGTGACCGTTTCGGCCGGGTGAAAACCGTGGTGTGGAGCATCGTGCTGTTTTCCGTGGGCACGGCGATCCTGGGCATGACCCACAGCTATTGGCAGTTTGCAGCCACCCGGTTTTTCGCCTCCCTCGGCCTGGGCGCGCTGTATGTGGCGTGCAACACGTTGATGGCCGAATACGTGCCGACCCGCTACCGCACCACCGTGCTCGGCACCCTGCAGGCAGGTTGGTCGGTGGGCTACATCGTTGCCACCCTACTGGCCGGTTGGATTCTCCCGGAGCACGGCTGGCGCTGGCTGTTCTACGTGGCCATCATCCCGGTGATCCTCGCCGTGCTGATGCAACGCTTGGTGCCGGAGCCTCAGGCCTGGTTGACCGCGCGCGCCGAACGGGCGAAAGACAAAGCCAACGGTAGCCAGGACGTCCTGAAGAAAAAGCCCGATGGCATGTTCAAGCTGATCTTCAGCGACCCCAAGGCCAGCCGTATGTTCCTGCTCTGGGCCCTGACCGCAGGCTTCCTGCAATTCGGTTACTACGGCGTGAACAACTGGATGCCGTCGTACCTGGAAAGCGAGCTGGGGATGAACTTCAAGTCGATGACCAGCTACATGGTCGGCACTTATGCGGCGATGATCTTCGGCAAGATCCTCGCGGGCCTGGCGGCGGACCGTCTCGGTCGACGCGTGGTGTTCGCGTTCGGCGCTCTGGGCACGGCGATCTTCCTGCCGGTGATCGTGCTGTTCCAGAGCCCCGAGAATATCCTGTGGATGCTGGTGGTGTTCGGCTTCCTGTACGGCATTCCCTATGGCGTGAACGCGACCTACATGACCGAAAGCTTTGAGGCCAAGTTTCGTGGTTCGGCGGTGGGTGGTGCGTACAACATCGGCCGTATCGGCGCGGCGGTGGCGCCGGCAGCCATCGGCTTCCTGGCGTCCCATGGCTCCATCGGCATGGGCTTTTTGGTGATGGGCGGCGCGTACTTTATCTGCGGTGTCATACCGGCGTTGTTTATTCGCGATAAACAGTTCGATCCGCAGAAACAGTAAGGCCACCGCTTAGTTGCCAATTAACTGGCGTCATCATCCAGCGACTGCTTTTAGCGATAAAAGCAGTCGATTGATTTATATGACTTTTATTAGTTTGAAGCGATTTGGCATGAATCTCGCTCTAACCTTATTCAAGCAGGTTAAGCGATGACAAGACGTGCGGCAGCGCCCAGGGGTTATAACCCTGTGAAAAGCGGTCTAAACTGTTACTCATGTTTTACGGAACTGAAGGAACAGTAAGACGCTTGGCATTCGCCACTCTCATCGAGCCTGTAAGACAGCCCAGTGCTTAGAGGCCGATCGCTTATGAAAACACCCACCCAGACCAACGCAATTGACTTTGACAGTGCCAAATTGCAACGCCTGGGGTTTGGTCAGCCATCCCTCCTCCCACGCCGCCCCACGAGGCTGGAGCAACTTCGCCAGCAACTGGGCCTGCAATTACAAACCAGCCTGGAGCCGGAGCGCATCCTCGGTGTGTTCTTCCGTGAGATCCAACGCCTGGTGCCCCTGGACGCCTTGCAGTACCGCCATCAAGCCAGCGACCTGCGCCTGGAGTTCGGCCATCGCGGCCATCACTCAGTGAGCTATAGCCTGAGCCATGAAGGCGAGCACCTGGGCGAGCTGATCTTTCGTCGCAACCAGCGCCTGGCGGAAGAAGAGCTCGGCCAGCTCGAATCCCTGCTGGCCACCTTACTCTACCCAATCCGCAACGCCCTGCTCTACCGCGCCGCCACCCGCAGTGCCTTGCGCGACCCGCTGACCGAGACCGGCAACCGTATAGCCATGGACCAGACCCTGCAACGGGAAGTCGACATGGCGCGCCGGCACCTCAATCCGCTGTCCTTGCTGATGCTCGACATCGATCACTTCAAGATCATCAACGACACTTACGGCCACACCGCTGGCGATAAGGTGCTGCGCGCCGTCGCCGGGGCGATCAAGCGCCAGTTGCGTAACGTGGATATGGTGTTCCGGTTTGGCGGGGAAGAGTTTCTGATCCTGCTGTCCAACACGGGCCGGGATGCCGCTGCGATGGTCGGTGAGCGCCTACGCCAAGCGGCGCAGGCCCAGGATTATTGGGCGGATGACACGCGGATCGAATTGACGGTGAGCCTGGGCTGCTCGACTTTGCTGGCCGCAGAGTCTACCGAAAGCCTGCTGCGTCGGGCCGACAGCGCCTTGTATGTGGCCAAGCGAGAGGGTCGCAACCGCCTGGCAATGGCGGGGTAAGCCCCCGCCACCCTCATTTCATCAAGCTTCGCTGGCGACCCGCACCTGGCGCTCGCGCACCACGGCTGGGGTCTTTTCTTTCTCCAGGCGCATGCAGCTTTCCAAGAACAGGTACATGTAGTCGTAGCTCTTGCATACGGCCTGGCGCAGCTCGGTCTGCAGTTCCTTGGTCGGGTTCATCCCGGCCAGGGTGCAGATGATTTCCAGGGCTTCCCATGGGTGGGCATCATCGTACTGCGCGTGCATCTTCAGCCACTTCATCGCACGCTTGCGCTCTTCCTCTGGGAAAGCCGCCGCATAGACGCCGGTAGAACACACCACGGCGGACCATTCACCCGTGGCGCCCTCGATCGCATAGTTGGTCGCGGCAATGGCCACGATCAGCGAGTCGGCAGAACTGGTGTGCCAGCACCAATGGCTCAGCGCGTGCAGTTCCGGTGGTACGTTCTGGGCCTGCAATTCCTCCAGGCTCACGCCGTGGGCACGGGCCCAATGCACCCAATAGTCGGCGTGGTTGAGTTCCACGCGAATATTGCGCATCAGCCAGCGGCGCGCCATGTCCTCCCCAGGATGGCGGGCAAATTTGGTCTTGGTGAGGTTCTGTGCCATGTACAAGGCAAACTGTTCCACCACGGGCCATCCACCGATCAGGTAGTGGCGCATAGTCTTGGCGCTGAGCGTGTTGTCGCGCATACGCTGGTACAGTTCGTGTTCGACAACGCGGCGCTTGCTCTCGCTACAGTCCAGGATCAGTTTCTGAGCCCAGGCAGGGTAACTGGAGGCTTCCATAAGCGGGCCGGTTCTGATGAATGTGTCGATCACTGTTAAGGTTCCTTTTTAAGTGTGATTGTACAGACCAGCGAATGTTTCAGCGGAATGTGCCGGGCGCCTTGAATAACAGAGGCTGCGGCCGCACAGGTCGACACTGCAAGCTATCAAAGGTAAACAATTGCGGTCGTTCAATCAGGTAGCCCTGAGCGTAATCCACACCAATTTCGAGCAATGCCTGTTCGATTTGCGGTGTCTCGACAAATTCAGCAATTGTGTGCTTACCCATGACATGGCCGATGTGGTTTATCACTTCGACCATTGCGCGGTTAATCGGGTCGTCCAGCATATCCTTTACGAAACTTCCATCGATCTTCAGAAAGTCTACAGGTAAATGTTTGAGATAGGCGAATGAGGACATTCCGGCACAAAAGTCATCCAGCGAAAACTGACAACCTAAAGCTTTGAGTTCATTAATAAAACGGATCGCACTGCCCAAGTTTGCAATCGCACTGGTTTCGGTTATTTCAAAACAGATCATGCCCGGCGGAATATTGTATGTATGAAACTTCTCACGTAAAAACCCGAGGAAGTCTTCATCACCAATAGTGATGCCTGACAGATTGATCGCACACATGGCCATCGGGCGTCCCGGCCGCTCCTGTATGCACCGGCTGATGAGTTTGAACACATTCTCCACCACCCAGCGGTCCAGGGACGTCATCAAACCGTAACGTTCGGCCGCCGGGATAAAGCTGTCGGGCAGGATGATACGGCCGGCCTCGTCATGCAGGCGCAACAGGATCTCGATATGCCCATCGCCGCCGTCGGTAGGCCCCAGCGGTGAAATTTCCTGGGCGTACAGGCAGAACCGGTTCTCTTCCAACGCCATGTGCAGGCGCTGCACCCAGGCCATTTCGCCAAAACGCAGCGACAGTTCCGAGTCGTCGGCGTGGTACACCTGCACGCGGTTGCGGCCTTTTTCCTTGGCCATGTAGCATGCCATGTCGGCGGCGCGCAGTGAGGTTTCCAGCGTGGTCGGAGTGTGGCCCAGGTGCACCAGGCCGATGCTGACGGTGGTCATGAACGGCCGGCCCTTCCACACAAAGTGCAGGCTTTGCACGGTGTGGCGCAGGCTCTCGGCGATCTTCTCCGCGACTGCCGCCGGGCAGTTTTCCAGCAGGATGCCGAATTCATCGCCACCCAGGCGCGCCAGGGTGTCGCCCTCGCGCAGGTCCGACTGCAGCAGCGCGCAGATATGCCGCAGCAGTTCGTCGCCGGCCGCGTGGCCACAAGTGTCGTTGACCAGCTTGAACTGGTCCAAGTCGAGGAACATCAACGCATGACGCTCGCCCAGCCGCTGCGCGGTGGGATGCAGCACCTGTTCCAGGCGGAATTCGAATTCGCGACGATTGGCCAGGCCAGTCAGGGCGTCGTGGGTCGCCTGCCAGGACAGGTTGGCGATGTATTGACGCTCCTGGGTCATGTCATGCAACACCAGCACCGCACCCGTGACCTTGCCGGCACTGCGGATCGGCGCGCCCACCAGCGTCACCGAGACCGTGCTGCCGTCCAGGCGCTGGATGGTTTTGGAATGCTCGCTGCCGCCACTGAGCTGGCCCTTGACGATGTGTTCAATGAGCGTAAAGCCGTCGGGCTGGGCATTGTCGTCCAGCAGGTTGAACAGCGCAGCCAAGGGCAGGCCTTGGGCCTGGGCCGAATTCCAGTGGGTCAGCGCCTCAGCCGCCGGGTTCATGTAGGTGATGGCGCCGTCGACGTCGGTGGTGATCACCCCGTCGCCAATCGACTCCAACGTGATCTGCGCACGCTCCTTCTCTTGCTGCAAGGCATTGGCAAACGCGTGGCGCTGGGTCAGCAGCTTATGGGTACGCAGCAGTGCCAGGACGATCAGGCCGAGGGCCGTGGCCAGGTTGGTGATCAGCAGCAACCGCAGGATCATCCGCGAGCCTTCGCCCAAGGCATCACTGAACGCTTTGGCCGCCGGTGTCACACCTTCATTGATGGCGATAATGTGTGCTTTCCACTGGCGTACGTCGTTGGCGCTGACGTGGTCGCGGGTGATTGCGCCGTGCATCTCGCGGGCCAACTCATCCAGTTGCATCAGGTAACCATCGCCCACTGTCCATAGCTCGATGGCTTTTTCCAGGTAGCTGAAATGGCGAAAGTTGAGGTACAGCCAGATCAGACTGGAGACATCGTCCGGATGGTTGCCCCCCTTGAGGATGCCCAAGCGGGCAGCGCTGAGGTCTGGTGTGGATTGGTCCAGCGCAACCCGCAATTCATGCCCGCCCTGGGGCACGGCGATGGCCTGCTGGTATTTGAGGTAAGTGGCTTCGTCGCGGTTGTCGGCGTAGAGCGTCAGGTAATAGATGGCATCTTTCTGGCCCTTGGACCACAGACTTTCACCTGCGACGTAGCCGCGCACTGCCGAGAGCACGTAAAGACTGACGCAGCCTAACAATGCCTGGAACAGCACAACGGCGATGAAGGGCCAGACAATGCCCAACAGCCGTGGCGTTCCGAGAGTCCGCTTTTGCTTCATGAAGCCCCTTGCACATGCACCGCTGGATACGCACGCGAAACACCGCTTCCGATAGCTCAGCCTAGGCTAAATCAACGAACTTGCTGCAAGTGTCCGTAGAGTTTGGCGTACAACCCACCGTCAGCAATCAGCTGTTGATGGTCGCCGTCCTCTGCAATGTGACCGCCGTCGAACACTAACACTCGGTCGGCTTGCTTAACCGCCGACAGGCGGTGGGCGATAATCAGTGTAGTACGGCCGCTGAGGAACCGCGCCAGCGCCTGGTGCAGGTTGTATTCGGTGGCGGCGTCCAGGGCAGAAGTCGCCTCGTCGAGGATCACCACTTTTGGCTCGGCCAGCACCATGCGCGCAATCGCCAGGCGCTGACGCTGCCCACCGGAAAACCGCACCCCGGAACGCCCCACCACACTGTCCAGGCCCATGGGCAATGCCTTGACGGTAGCATCCAGCTGGGCGATTTCCAGTGCCTGCCAGCAGGCTTGATCACTGCGTTCGCGGCCCATGGTCAGGTTGGCGCGCACCGTGTCGTTGAACAGCGCCGGGTGTTGCAGCACCACGGCGACGTTTTCGCGAATGGTTTCCAGGCCGATTTCCTGCTGGGTAGCACCACCAAAGCGGATAGTTCCAGCCTGTGGCGTATAAAGTCCGAGCAACAGTTGCACCAAGGTACTTTTACCGCCGCCACTGGCACCGACGATTGCCACCTTCTCACCGGGTGCGATGGCCAGGTTCAACTGGTCGAGCACCAAGTCTTCGCCATAACCGAAATTGAGGCCGCGCACTTCGATGCCGACCGTCTCGCGCCCAACGAAAGGATCTTCGCCGCCGACGTATTGCGGCTCATCGGCACGCGCCAGCAGTTCGTTGATCCGCGTCAGCGCGCCGCCTGCCGCGTAATAGGCGTATTGCAGGTTCAGCAATTGCTCCACCGGGCCGATCATGAACCACAGGTAGCTGAACACCGCGAGCATCTGGCCGATCGACAGGTCGGAGAACAAAACGGTAAGCATCGCCGCTGCGCGGAAGATGTCGATACCGAACTGAAACAGCAAACCGCTGGCGCGGCTGGAGGCGTCGGTTTTCCACTGCGAATGGATCGCGTAGTCGCGCACTTCCTGGGCACGCTGGCCCAGACGCCCGAGGAAGAAGCCCTGGCGATTGCCTGCGCGGACTTCCTGGATCGCGTCCAGGGTTTCAGTCAGCGCTTGGGTAAAACGCGAAGTGCTGTCGTTTTCCAACTTCTTCAGGTGTTTGACGCGCTTGCCCAACTGCACCGTGGCGTAGATCACCAGCGGGTTGAACAACAGGATCAGCAACGCCAGCTGCCAATGCATCCACACCAGGATCGCCGAGGTACCCACCAGGGTGAGCATGGCCACCAGGAAGCGGCTGAGGGTTTCTCCGACAAATTTGTCCAGCGTGTCGAGGTCGGTGACCAGGTGAGTCGTTACCGTGCCGCTGCCCAGGCTTTCGTACTCGCCCAGGGAGATACGCTTGAGCCGCTCGATCAGGCGTACACGGATGCGGTACACAATGTCCTTGGCCAGCCGCGCAAACAGCCGCGCCTGCACCACGTTGAACACCAGGGCACCACAACGCAGGAACAGGGTCACCAGCAACATCAGGCCGATATAGCCGGCCGCCTTCTGCCAGCCCAGCGGCAGCGCGTGATTCATCACCTTGAGGGCAGCGTCGCCGTGGCCCAGCAGGACCTCGTCCACCAGCAGCGGCAACAGCAAGGGAATCGGTACGCTGCACAGGGTCGCCAGCACGGCGACGCCATTGGCGATCCACAGGGATTTCTTGTGACGCAGGGCCAGGCGGCGAATTTCCGCCCAGGTCAGGCGATCGGTGCGCTGGGCGGGTTCATGCACAGGTGGCTCGCTCCAGCCATCGACCCAGCAGAGGCGACAGCTCGGACAGCGACTGGTAACCGTTGGTCAGCAACGCCAACTGACCATTACGCTCGGCCAGCAGCGTCGGGAAACCGGCGATGCCCAGGTCTTGCACCCAGGTGAAATCGGCCGCCGTGGCGGCATGCTGCTCAGCGCGGTCAAACTCGCCGGCAAACTCGATGCGCGGGATACCCGCCTGCTCGGCCAATTCCACCAATACGCTGGCGAGGGTCACGTCGCGGCCTTCCACATAGAAAGCACGCTGGATCAGCCCCAGCAGTTTCCAGGCGCAGTCCGGCGCCAGGCTGCGTGCGGTGACGATGGCGCGGCACGCCGGCTCCGTGTCGTAGACAAAACCGTCGGGCAACGCGCCTTCACGCTTGAACGGCTGGCCGGTGGCGTCAGTGACCGCCTGCCAGTGTTCCAGGATATAGCGCCGAGTGGTCGGCTCCAGCGCTGCGCCGCTGCCGGTACGCAAGCCGCCCACCACCAGATGCAGCTCGACGCCGGCCGCCTGGGCCTGCTCCACCAACGCCTCGGCCACCGGGGCAAAACCCCAGCACCAGGAACACATCGGGTCCATTACATAGAGCAGCCGCGCGGACATGGGTCAGGCCTCGGAAGGGGTTTGCTTGTAGTTGAAGCCAATCGGGTGCGGCATGTTGCGGGCCTTGGCCAGCTCGATCTGCTTCTGCCGGTCGATCGCGCTGCGGCGGGTCTTCTCCGGCAGCTTATCCCAGCAATGCGGGCAACTGATGCCAGCCACATAATGCTCGGAGGCGCGGTCTTCGACACTGACCGGTGTACGACAGGCATGACATTGATCGTAGTCGCCTTCGCTCAGGTCGTGGCGCACGGTCACGCGATTATCGAAAACAAAGCAGTCGCCCTGCCATTTGGTTTCTGCCTGCGGCACCTCTTCAAGGTACTTCAGGATGCCGCCCTTGAGGTGATAGACCTCGTCAAAGCCTTCGCTGAGCATGTAGCTCGACGCCTTCTCACAGCGAATGCCACCGGTGCAGAACATCGCGACTTTCTTGTGCTTGGCCGGGTCGAAGTTGGCTTTGATGTAGTCGGGAAATTCGCGAAAACTGGTGGTTTTCGGGTCGATCGCGCCTTCAAAGGTGCCGATGGACACTTCGTAGTCGTTACGGGTGTCGATCAACAGCACTTCCGGGTCGCTGATCAGCGCGTTCCAGTCCTGCGGGTCGACGTAGGTACCGACTTTCTTGTTCGGGTCGACGCCTTCGACGCCCAAGGTCACGATCTCTTTCTTGAGCTTGACCTTGGTGCGGTAGAACGGCTGGTCGTCGCAGTAGGATTCTTTGTGGTCAATGTCGACCATGCGCGGATCTTGCTTCAGCCAGGCCATCAGGCCATCAATGCCTTCGCGGCTACCGGAAACCGTGCCGTTGATGCCTTCTTCGGCGATCAGCAAGGTGCCTTTGATGCCGTTGTCGACCATCGCCTGCAACAGGGGCTCGCGCAGGGCGACGTAGTCTTCGAGGGTGACGAACTTATACAGTGCCGCCACGACAATCGGTTGAGTCATGGGTGTTCTCTCCAGGTGGCTACCCTCGCAAAGGGTGAACCGGATGCAAAAAAAACGCGCCGGCTGAGCGGCGCGTTGCAGATTCTAACAAATGCCCGGTGTCAGAGACACCCGATCATCAATCATGTCCGCCAGCGCAGGTCGGCGAGGCCGGGGCTGCGTCGATTTTCGCCCATTCTTCAGGCGTGTAGGTATGCAGCGCCAACGCATGAAACTCGTTCATCAGGTCACCCAGGGTGGCGTAGACCTTCTGGTGGCGCTTGACGCGGTTGAGCCCCTCGAACTGCGGGCTGACCAGCACGGCCTTGAAGTGGGTCTGCAACCCACGGCTGTGCATATGGCTTTCGTCCAGCACGCTCAAGTGGTTGGTGCCCAAGGCGGCAAGCGCCGTTTCGATACGCTGTTGCATGGTCATTCCTGCTTACTTCTTCTTGGCCGGAGCGGCGGCTTTAGGCGACAGCTCGTTGGTCATGTCTTCCAGCAGCTTGTTGACTACCGGCACGGCGCTTTCCAGCTTGGCCTGGGTCATCTGGGCCGATTGCTGGGTCAGCTGCGGCATTTTTTCCAGGACTTTCTTGCCCAGCGGCGACTGGTAGAAGGCAACCAGGTCCTTGAGTTCGGATTCGCTGAAGTTGGTGGTGTAGAGCTTGACCATGTCAGGTTTCAGCTTTGGCCAGCCGATGGCCTGGTCCAGGGCGGCGTTGGCCTTGGCCTGGTAGCTGTCCAGTACGGACTGCTTGGCGGCAGGCGCCTTGGTCTGTTCAAAACGCTGGGCGAACATTTGCTGCACTTGCATGTACACCGGGGTACCCAGCTTGTCGGCATGGGCCAGGGTAAGGAAGGCTTCGGCACTGGCGTTGTGGCTGGCGGTATCGGCAAGAACCTGGCCGCTGGCGCAAACCAGAGCAACCGCGGTACAGATGGCACGAAGACGAGTCATCGAGTTTCCTTTTCTAGCAGGCGAGGTCAGACCCCAAGGGCGCCCATTCTGCGCCTAAAAAACCTTATGGCTCAACCCCGAGCCTTGCTGGATAAGGATTGACCGATGAAAAGTCTTTTAGGGAACCCCCCTGGCCGAACACGGCCTAAACTGCGCAAACGAACCTGAAGGAGTGTGCCCGATGAGCCGTATCGAAACCGACAGCCTGGGAGAAGTTCACGTCCCGGATGACGCTTACTGGGGCGCCCAGACCCAACGTTCGCTGGTTAACTTCGCCATTGGCGAACAGCGTATGCCGCTGGCGGTATTGCACGCCCTGGCCCTGGTCAAGAAGGCCGCAGCACGGGTCAATGACCGTAATGGCGACTTGCCCGCCGACATCGCCCGCTTGATCGAACAGGCCGCCGACGAAGTGCTCGATGGTCAACACGACGACCAATTCCCCCTGGTGGTCTGGCAGACCGGCAGCGGCACCCAGAGCAACATGAACGCCAACGAAGTGATCGCCGGCCGCGCCAACGAACTGGCGGGCAACAAACGTGGCGGCAAGAGCCCGGTGCACCCCAACGATCACGTTAACCGTTCCCAGAGTTCCAATGACTGCTTCCCCACCGCCATGAGCATCGCAGCGGTCCAGGCTGTGCATCAGCGCTTGCTACCGGCAATTGCGACGCTTTCCGGCGGCCTGGCTGAACAAGCAGCCAAACATATGAAGCTGGTGAAGACCGGCCGCACTCATATGATGGATGCCACGCCAATCACCTTCGGCCAGGAGCTTTCGGCGTTCATCGCCCAGCTTGACTACGCCGAACGCGCCGTTCGCGCCGCACTGCCCGCCGTGTGCGAGTTGGCTCAGGGCGGCACCGCCGTCGGCACCGGGCTGAATGCGCCCCACGGTTTTGGCGAGGCGATTGCCTCCGAGCTGGCGGCGTTGTCGGGCTTGCCGTTCGTCACCGCGCCGAACAAATTCGCCGCCCTTTCCGGCCATGAGCCGTTGGTGACGCTACACGGCGCCCTGAAAACCCTGGCCGTGGCCCTGATGAAAATCGCCAATGACCTGCGCCTGCTGGGCTCCGGCCCGCGCACCGGGTTGGCCGAGGTGAAGTTGCCGGCCAACGAGCCAGGCAGTTCGATCATGCCGGGCAAGGTCAACCCGACGCAGTGCGAAGCGCTGTCGATGCTGGCCTGCCAGGTGCTGGGCAATGACGTGACCATCGGCATCGCTGCCAGCCAAGGTCACTTGCAGTTGAATGTGTACAAGCCGGTGATCATCCATAACCTGCTGGAATCCATCCGCCTGCTGGCCGACGGCTGCAACAACTTCCAGGAACACTGTGTGGCCGGGCTTGAGCCAGACCCCGTGCAGATGGCCGAGCACTTGGAGCACGGGCTGATGCTGGTGACCGCGCTCAACCCGCACATCGGCTACGACAAGTCGGCGGAAATCGCCAAGAAGGCTTACGCCGAAGGGTTGACGCTAAGGGAGGCCGCGCTGGACCTGGGCTACCTCACCGACGCGGAGTTCGACCAGTGGGTTCGCCCGCAAGACATGCTCGGTGCCTAAGACGCCATGCGCAATCGCCGGGCCTTGAGCCCGGCGAGCAACGACGGCGCCAGTGCCACGGTCGCAGAACCCAGCACTACCACCAACGCCCCGGCATAGCCCAGGGCGTTGATTTCTTCGGCCTGCACATACTCAGGCCACAGCCACGCCGACAGGGCGACCGCCACGAAAGTCACCAGTGGTGTAAGTGCCAGGGTCGCACTGACCCGCGAAGCTTCCCAATGGGCAAGCGCTTCGGCAAAGGCGCCGTAGGCCACCAGGGTATTCATGCAGCACGCCAGCAACAGCCAGCCCTGCAGCGGGCTCAGGTCCAACGCCTCCATAGGATGCGCCCAGGGCGTGAGCAACAAAGCGCAGGTGAGGTAGATCACCATCATCACTTGCAGCGAGTTCCACACCGTCAGCAACTGCTTCTGGCCCAGGGCGTAAAACACCCAGATTGAAGTGGCAAGCAGGATGGTCAGCACGCCAGCGGTATAGGCGCCAAGGGACGTCAGCAACTCCTCCAGACGCTGGTTGAAGAACAGGCCAAAGCCGGCGATCAACACGAATAACCCGAGCACCTGCCCGCGACTGAAACGCTCCTTGAACACAAACACACTGGCGATCATCAAGAAGATCGGCCCCATCTGCACCACCAGTTGCGCCGTGCCAGGGCTGAGCATTTTCAGGCCCACCAGGTACAACACGTAGTTGCCCACCAGGCCGCACACCGCCATCCCTACCAGCCAGCCACCCTTGGGGCCCAGCACCTTGCGGCTGGGCAAGCGCTTGGTCAGCGCCAGGTAGACGAACAGGCAACTGCCAGCCACGATCAGGCGAAACCAGGTAACGGTGATCGGGTCCATCACCTGCAGCACCTGCTTGAGTTTGATCGGCAGGATGCCCCAGAGCAGCGCGGTCAGCAGGGTCAGGAGAAAACCGTAGACCCAGCGGCCGGAAGAGATGTGCATGAGTGCCCCAGAAGCCAGAGGAAGTGGAGCCGCATTCTAGGGGCACCCGACGCACTTTGTGTAGCGAAGATCAGCGCACCGCTTCGAACAATCCGGTGGCGCCCATGCCACCGCCCACGCACATGGTGACGATGCCATAACGCAGATTGCGCCGCTGTAACTCACGTACCAGATGCCCCACCTGCCGCGAACCGGTCATGCCGAAGGGGTGGCCGATGGAGATCGATCCGCCGTTGACGTTGTACTTGGCATTGTCGATTTCCAGGCGATTACGCGCATACAAGCACTGGGACGCGAAGGCTTCGTTGAGTTCCCACAGGTCGATATCCGCCACTTGCAAGCCCTTGGCCTTGAGCAGCTTGGGCACCGAGAACACCGGGCCGATGCCCATCTCGTCCGGTTCGCAACCCGCCACCGTGAACCCACGGAAAAACGCCTTCGGCTTGAGGCCCAGTTCAAGGGCTTTTTCCAGGCTCATCACCAGCGTCATCGAGGCGCCGTCGGAGAGCTGCGACGAGTTACCCGCCGTCACCGAGCCGTCCTCGGCAAATACCGGCTTCAAGCCTTGCAGGCTGGCCAACGTGGTGTCCGGGCGATTGCAGTCGTCACGATCGACCACGCCCTCGAGCACCTGCACTTCACCGGTGTTCTTGTCTTCGACTTTGTACTTGACCGCCATCGGCACGATTTCATCGTTGAACAAACCGTCTGCCTGAGCCTGGGCGGTGCGTTGCTGGCTTTGCAGGGCGTACAAGTCCTGCTCTTCGCGACTGACGTTGTAGCGACGAGCGACGATCTCGGCAGTCTGGCCCATGGGGAAATAGATACCCGGCACCTGCTCTTTCAGCAGCGGGTTGATCAGGTTGTCGGTGTTGACGCTTTTCATCGTCAGGCTAATGGACTCGACGCCACCGGCAACGATGATATCGCTGCAGCCCGACGCGATCTGGTTGGCCGCGATGGCAATCGCCTGCAAGCCCGACGAGCAGAACCGGTTGAGGGTCATCCCCGCCGTACCGGTACCCAGTTGTGACAACACCGCCACATTGCGCCCGATGTTGTAGCCCTGGGCACCTTCGTTGGAGCCGGCGCCGACGATGCAGTCCTCCACCGTGGCCGGGTCGATTCCATTGCGGGTGAGCAGCGCGTTGACGCAATGGGCCGCCATGTCATCCGGGCGGGTCTGGTTGAACTTGCCACGAAACGATTTGGCCAGGCCAGTTCGCACGCTGTCGACGATCACTACTTCACGCATGGGCTACCTCGATCTTGTGGTTGTCGGGAGATGGATCGAGGATAGATCCAGCTCCCGCCAACCGCGACGATCATTCACCCTATGGATAGGCCTACTTCTTCTTGCCTTTCTTGTCGTGCTTGTCGGATTTGTCGAACGCCGCCTCCAGCGCCCGGTTGATCGTGCGCAGCACCTTGACCCGCGCCCAGCGCTTGTCGTTGGCCTCCACCAGTGTCCAGGGCGCGATTTCAGTGCTGGTGCGGTCAACCATATCGCCCACGGCGGCACGGTAGTCGTCCCACTTGTCGCGGTTGCGCCAGTCGTCTTCAGTGATCTTGAAGCGCTTGAACGGGATTTCCTCACGGGCCTGGAAACGCTCCAGCTGGGTCTGCTTGTCGATGGCCAACCAGAACTTGACCACGATCACACCCGCGTCGCGCAGTTGCTCTTCAAAGTCATTGATTTCGCCATACGCGCGCATCCAGTCCGCTGGGGTGCAAAAGCCCTCGATGCGTTCCACCAGCACACGGCCATACCACGAACGGTCGAAGACAGTGAACATGCCCCGCGCCGGGATCTTCTGCCAGAAACGCCACAGATAAGGCTGGGCACGCTCGTCCTCGCTCGGTGCGGCAATCGGCACGATGTGGTACTGGCGCGGGTCCAGCGCCGCCGCCACCCGACGGATCGCCCCGCCCTTGCCCGCCGCGTCGTTGCCTTCGAACACCGTGATCAACGCGTGCTTACGCATGCGTTTGTCGCGCATCAGGCCGGAGAAGCGTGCCTGCTCGGTGATCAACTGTTCTTCGTAATCGTCCTTTTCCAAGCGCTGCGTCAGGTCGAGGCTGTCCAGCAGGCTCTTCTTGTCCACGGAGGCGATCAACGGTGCCGGGTTCATGCCACTGGCCTTGCCCTTGACCAGCTTCAACGCATTTTGCAGGCCTTCGAGCAGCAGCTTGCCCACGGTGAGGCTGCGATAGTTGCTGTCCACCCCTTCGATTACATGCCACGGTGCATAGTCGCGGCTGGTACGGCGCAACACGCGCTCGCCGAAATGCACGAATTTGTCGTAGGTCTCAGACTGCTGCCAATCCAGCGGGCTGATGCGCCAGCTGTGCAGCGGGTCATCGGCCAGGGCCTTGAGCCGCGCTTTCATTTGCTTCTTGGACAGGTGAAACCAGAACTTGAAGATCAGTGCGCCTTCATCACAGAGCATCTTTTCCAGACGCTCCGCACCGGCGATAGCCTGGTCCAGGCGCGCGTCCTTGATCTGCCCATGCACGCGGGCCTGCAGCATCTGGCTGTACCAATTACCGAAGAAGATCCCCATGCGGCCTTTGGCGGGCAGTTGCCGCCAGTAGCGCCAGGCTGGCGGCCGCGCCAGCTCTTCGTCGGTCTGCTGGTCGAAGGTGCGCACCTCGATCAGACGCGGGTCCATCCATTCGTTCAATAGCTTGACCGTCTCACCCTTACCGGCACCCTCGATACCGTTGATCAGGATGATCACCGGGAAGCGCTTCTGCTGCTGCAGCTCGTATTGCACCTCCAGAAGTGCCTCACGCAGCGCAGGGACTTCGGCGTCGTACGTGTCTTTGTCGATGGCGTGACCGATTTCGGCGGATTCGAACATGGGCAGCTCCGTTTCAAGATGGCTCAAGACTAGCGGATTGGGCAGCAACACGCGGAAGGAAATTCCATCGGTGCTTGCCCTGAGTCAATCCCACGGCCCTTTATCGCAGTTCCGGCACATGACAAATGCCCAGGTCCTGATTCCTCATCAGTTGCAGGGTCAGACGCTCAACCACTGCGTTGACCGCCCGACGCCGGGGTGCGCACAACGCTTCCATTTGCTGGAGGTAGTCGCCATCGGTTAGGTTCTGACTGTTTTCAAACAATGCCTGCTGTCGTACCTCAAACGGCTGGGTCGCCGCGCTGAATGAGTGGGGAAATTGCTGCTTGAGATGAGCCCTCCAAAAAGACAGTTGTGCGAGGAAACGCAAGAATGCCGGAGACATTTCGGCGCTGAGCACTTGTTGGTGAGCGGTGTCCAACACGCCTTGGGCAATCAATGCTCCGTAGCGCAGGTACTTCGGCTGCCCTGGTAGCGCCAATACGTCAGCCAGCCCACTGCGATAGGCCAGGCTGACCTCCAGGGGTTCCAGATCCGGATGCTCAGCGGCGTACATAGCAGCGAGTTTCTCCAGCTCGCTCAGGCGAAACAAGCCGCGCCCCAAGCGCAGCAACACGGCTGGGCTCGCCTGCGTCCGACCAGCTAGGCGTGTCGCCTTTTCGATCTCCATCAACACCTCCAACTGGCTAAAAATGTGCGCAGCCCCATCCCCGCAGTTCACCGGATGGGCAGAGAGCTGGAAGACCTGCTCACGTAGCGCGACGCTCTCATGGGTCGACTGCAAAACTTCCCACACCCGCCGGGTCAAATCTTCACGCACATGACGGCTGTCGGCTGTGCCCGCCAACTCAGCCAGCAGCACGAACAAGGGTTCCGACTCGGGGTCATCGCGCAAACTGGACCAAATGCTGCGTTTATTCTCATCCCTGTCGGCCACCTCATCCGGTAGCCATAACGCTCTGGCTTTGAGTTCGGTCAAGCGCGGTGGATCATCTCCCAGGTACCCCATGCCAATACCGACCGCCTCGCGGTAGCGGGTCAACGCAGTGACCGTCGCAGGCGACAACGAATTACCGCCGAGGTTGAGCGCCTGGCTGTAATTGCGGCTCGCGGTGTACAGCCAGTCGGGCAACACGGTGATCCAGTTGTCGCGCAGGTCAACCTGGTCGAGAAAGGCCAGACGTTCCAGGCCAACAGGGACGTCGACGGTTCGGGTGTCTTGCAGCAACAGTGTGTGCAAACCCTGCATTCGGGTCACATCCAGGCCGACCTGAAGAGGGTTGTGGCTTAAGTCCAAGCGACGCAGCGTAACCATCCCGGCCAGTTTGAGACGCGTGTACTCGCTAAGCTGCAGCTGGTTATGAGGCAGCGACAGGCTTTCCAGATCGGGCATCAGCGAGAAGACTTCCGGCAGCCGGGTGAGATTATTACGACCCAGTTCCAGGCGGCGCAGGCCCTTGAAGAGCTTCAGGTAATAAGCGACATCATCACCCAGGCGCATATTATTAAGTGACAGCTGGCGGACATGGTCGAAGCGTATATGAGCCGGCACTATCGGCAAGGTGCCGATACGCATGCCGTCCAGGGTCAGTCCGGCGACCGACGCTTGGCGCTCATCCAGCACGAAGCTTTGGCGCCGCCAACAGGCTTCGATGCGCCTGGCAACCTCCTGGCGGCTTTGACGAATATCACGCAGGTCGCCCGGCAGTTTGGTCATATCCTGAGTGTGGCTGCGCCAGCGCTTGAGAATCCCGCGCAGTTGAGCCCACTGTTCCTCCAGTCGTTTGACGGTCTTGGCACGCGCTAGATAATCAACGCCCGACTCGGTCAGAAAGACCGACGCTTGTGCATCGGTGAACGACGGGTAAATCCGCTTCAGCTTGCGCACCAAGGCCGCCGGATGAACCTCCAGCCCCACCGGTGAGTCTCCCATCACACACGCTTGTTCCACCACCAGCGGTTCGTGGGCAGTTGGGGCGAAAGCCTCGGCAGCCACCGCCCGCTCACCTTCGGCCAGGTCGGCCACCTTGCGACGCAACCGCCACTCGTTATCGGTCCTCAGCAGCAGTAAACCCAGGTCCGCTCGCTGCTTGTCATGCAACGCCCTTTCAATCGCACTGAAGAGTCCGTCGGGGCCAGACTGAACATCCGCCATGCTCAAGCCATTGGCATCAAATGGCTGGAAACCTGCCGCTGTTTTGACCACCACACGGCGTTGACTGGCGCCCTCAAGCGCACCCAGGGCCAGTAAGTCACCGGTGAGCGAATCCTGGCGCAGTTCCAGGTGCAGCGCCTTATCCCATCCGGGCAGACGAGGCAGTAGCCGCACAGCGACAGATTGGCTATCGACGCCCGCAAGCTCCGGTAATTGGAAGCCCGCCAGAGCACGGTCCAAGCGCAGCTCCTCCAAGGCATTGCGCACAGACTCGGCCAAGGCCATAGGGATGCGCTGATGCGTACGCAAGATCTCAAGCTCCACCGTCGAGAGCTCGGCCACCAACTCTCGCATCAGCGTGCGCGGCAACTGCGGCCACGCCTTGGCAAGCGGCTCCGACACCTGCGGGATCGACCGGTCATAGGCCAGATAAGCTCGTTCGAACAGCGGCCTGCGATCCGCTTTCAGGTGTGCCAGTAATCGGCTCACCAGGACGGCATGTTCCTGATCGTGGGCCACACCGTCTCCCAGCAGTGCACGCTTTTGCGCGTCATCCATGGCTGACAACACCACATCAAATACCTGGCCCGCTTTAAGGTTATGCTCAGTCACCGTCAAGCGTTGAACCGCGTCAACGGACGTTGCTTCAGGATGGCGCGCCGTGACGTTACCCTCAGCATCCAGGCACTCGAAAAAACGTGCCCTGGGCCACTCGGGCAGCAACGGTAGTGCCTGCATTTGCAACGTGGCGGTTTCAGCATTCAGGTAGACACCCCGCTCCAACTGCCAGATCAAGTCTCGAATGGACTGATCCAGTTTGAAGCATTCGAACAAGTCGCGAAAACGCGCAGGCAATGGCAGGCACTCCTGAGCCAGGTAACTGCCCCAACCGTAAGGCTTGTCCATGATCGCGCTGACCATTTGCAACTTCCTGCTGTCCAGCACCGGTTGGTGGCTGCGCGGTTCCAGACGTGAGAACACATGTTGCGGATCTTCCCACTCTTCAGGGTGCTCAAGCGTAAAACGCCAGGCCCCCTCGCCATTGTGCAGCAGGGTTGGACGATAGGCCGCCTGGCGCGTTGGATGGACGGCGCGCCACTGGCCCAGTTTTGCGTCGTAAACGACGCGATGGACGAAACCGTTGATCTTGATGCAAGCGCCATCATTCACCGGATAGAACCCTTGGGCATCAGGCTCCACCCCCTCGACCAGCGTTTGATCATGACCATAGGAGGAAAAGTTCGGGCGCCACAAACGCGGGCTGCCATCACTTGACTCCACAGGTTCCAGTGCCCCGAAAAACTGGTCAAAACTCAACCGTGCTCGCCGCCACATCGGGCTGACGACCTTGACGCCTGCCGCAAACAGCGCCATTGAAGTGAGGCTTTGCGCAACCGCGCCCAACTGCATGAGGGCTTCCTCCCGATCATTGCGGCGCCAATCCTCAATGCCTTCGAATACTTGCGAGACGATCTGCCCTACGGCCACTCCAGTCATCAGTATGCCCAGCGCCGGCACGACAAAAGCGGCCAGGTTGAGTACCGTCAACCCGGCGTCCAGATACGCCAGCCTGCGCTGCGTTCGTTCTTGCTCATCAACATCCACCGTCGGTACTGCCAGGGTGCGTGCATCGATTTGCAGCTTGCCGACGCAGGTACTGAAAAAATGGCTGGCCAGACTCCCCCTAATGGGCATGCCTTCAATCGCACCCAGCGTGCGGTGCTGATCAAATGCACGGAAGAAGCTCAACCGGTCAACCTCCCCCAGGTAGCGCGTAAAAAACGTTCGGTACGTTGCTACTTCCAACTTCAAATCCAGGTACGTCACATAGTCTTTGAACGTCGGGTACTCGAAAAACGGTCGCACCGGCTCGTTCGGCATGTAGACCAGGCACGGTTCCATTGGATAGTCAGCAACCGGCCTGCCCGAAAACACCACTATCCCCCACAGACAACTGTCCCTGGCATTCAGGCCTTGCCACATCACCGGGCGCCCCTTGAACAGCACATCTCGGGCGTTGTCCGGCGCAAGGTTTCTGTCCAGCAGCGTACACACCACCCCATGGGCATCTGGCGTGATATCCGCGCGTATGAGCGCAATATGCGCGTCGATTTTCATGTCCAGTGTTTTCATCCGGCCGATATCGACTGCAGCCGTGTTGACACGAAACGTGTCATCGGTGCCCGGCGGCGGCAGGTTGAATACATCACTGATGTGCTGTTGATACAAACGGCCCAGGTCGAGGCTGCGGCAACCTTCGACGAACGTCTGGGGTGTGATCGCCAAGCGCCCCGTTACGGTCGAATGCAGCATCGACTCCGGCGAAAAATTGCCAACACGTGCCTCACTGAGGGAAAAGTTCTGCATGGCCCTCTGCAACAGGCTCTGGTGTTCCAGCGTGAAGGTTTTCACGTAACCCAACGGCATTTGCTCGGTGTGATAGTTAGGTATCGCCACGATGAAAGTGTCTTTTTTAGGACGCACGGTGATGTTCCAGTTCGTTTTGCAATACGCCGTCAAATGCGCCTCACAAAACGCGTCCAGAGGCTGCAAGCGCGCCAACAACCGCGCAAACTCGGCCTTGGGCACCTCCACTAGTGCCGCGTCGCGCTCCAGGGCTGCCAATACGCTGTCTGGCGCATTGATCATCCACCCAGGCATTTTCTTTTGCAGTACCTGAGCTTTGTCGAGGTCTGCAGTCATCTCCAGGAGCGCGCTTTGCAATTGCTGCTGAGTCAATTGGGTAAATACGTGAGTCAAGTCATCCTGTGCCGACATCGGCGAAGTCCTTTGCTTACTGATTCAGTACGCAGTATTTGCGCCATCGCGGCCAGGTTGGCGTTACCGGGCTAACACCGTGACTTGGCCCGCCAACGCCCGGTGCGGCGACAGGTCCACACCGCCGGGTATGTGATCAGCTAGAATGGCCGCCCTGCCTTTGCCTGCTGTTAATTTTATGAGCCACCCATGACCCCCTTCATCCACGCCCAGCTTGACTGGGACGACCAAGGCCGCCCGCACTCGCGGGTGTTCGACGACGTGTACTTCTCCGATAAGTCCGGCCTTGAAGAAACCCGCTATGTGTTCCTGGAACAGAACCGCTTGCAGGAGCGTTTTGCCGCCTTGCCGGTGGGTGGTCGGTTGGTGATTGGCGAGACCGGCTTCGGTACGGGCCTGAATTTCCTTTGCGCCTGGCAGCTGTTCGAGCAACACGCCGTGGCCGGTGCACGGCTGCATTTTGTCAGTGTGGAAAAGTACCCGCTGAGCCACGCCGACCTGCAACGCGCCCTCGCCCTTTGGCCTGAACTAAAACCCTTTGCCGAACAATTACTCAAGCAATACATCGCGATCCACCAAGGCTTCCAACGCCTGATCCTGGATAACGGCCGCGTGACCCTTACCCTGTTGATCGGCGACGCACTGGAGCAACTGCCGCAACTGGATGCGCAAATCGACGCGTGGTTTCTCGACGGTTTTGCCCCGGCGAAAAACCCGGACATGTGGACCGCCGAACTGTTCGCCGAACTGGCGCGATTGGCAGCACCGGGCGCAACGATCAGCACGTTCACCAGCACTGGCTGGGTGCGCCGGCTGATCAATGCCGCTGGTTTCAAGATGAAACGTACACCGGGTATTGGGCACAAGTGGGAGATCCTGCGCGGAGAATTCCTTGGTTGGCCAACCGATGCGCCTGTGCCGCCTGCCGCCAAGCCGTGGTTCGCACGGCCGCCTGCCATTGATGGCGAACGCCACGCCCTGGTAATCGGCGGCGGCCTGGCCGGCTGCACCACGGCGGCCAGCCTGGCGGCGCGCGGCTGGCAGGTCAGCCTGCTGGAGCGCCATACGGCTCTGGCGCAGGAAGCCTCGGGAAACCCGCAAGGCGTGCTCTACCTCAAGCTGTCCGCCCACGGCACAGCCCTGTCGCAGTTGATACTCAGTGGTTTCGGCCACACCCGACGCCTGCTGGAGCACCTGCACCGAAGCGTCGACTGGGACGGTTGCGGCGTGCTGCAACTGGCCTTCAACGCCAAGGAGGCCGAGCGCCAGGCGCAGTTGGCCGCCGCCTTTTCGCCCGGCTTGCTGCACCTGCTGGACCCGGCCCAGGCCCAAGCGCGCGCAGGCGTGGCGCTGGAGCACGGCGGGTTGTTCTTTCCCGAGGGGGGTTGGGTGCATCCACCGGCGTTGTGCGAGTGGCAGGCACGCCATCCGCTGATCACGGTGCTGACACATCACGAAGCCCTTGAGCTGCATCGCGTTGACGGCCAGTGGCACGCCCTGGCCGGTGACACCCGGCTGGTCAGCGCGCCGGTGGTGGTGTTAGCCGGTGCGGCCGAGATCAAGCGTTTTCCGTTCAGCGCCGACCTGCCCCTCAAGCGTATTCGCGGGCAGATCACACGCCTGGCGCAAACCCCGCAGAGCGAAGCCTTGGCCACCGTGGTCTGCGCCGAAGGCTACGTGGCCCCGGCGCGCCTGGGCGAGCACACCCTGGGCGCCAGCTTCGACTTCAAGAGCGACGACCTGACGCCGACCGTCGCCGAACACGCCGGTAACCTGGAGATGCTGCGGGAGATTTCCGTCGACCTGGCGCAACGGTTGGGTGCCGACGCATTGGCCCCCGAACAGCTGGAAGGCCGTGCCGCCTTCCGCTGCACCAGCCCCGACTACCTGCCGATTGTGGGGCCGCTGGCCGAACGCACAGCCTTCGACCAGACTTACGCAGCGCTGCGCAAGGATGCCCGCCAGATCCCACAGACCGCCTGCCCGTGGCTTGACGGCCTGTACATCAACAGCGGCCACGGCTCGCGCGGCCTGATCACTGCGCCACTGTGCGCCGAACTGCTGGCGGCCTGGCTCAACGACGAGCCGTTGCCGGTGCCCGCCAGCGTGGCAGAGGCGTGCCACCCCAATCGGTTCGCCCTGCGGGCGTTGATTCGCGGCACGGGTGGGTGAAAGCTCGGCCACCCAGACCTTGTCAGCGGCAGCGACCACATCCTTATTCGTCACCTCGGCCAATTGCCCAAAGCGCATATGCCTGGGTTGGCCGGGCAGGTCAACCGTTTCCAGGTAGGGCGGGCGTCGAAACCCCGCTGGCAACTCCTTCAGAGAACAACTGTTCAGGAACAAGCCGCGCAAGTCGAACATCCGATCGATCAGCGGCGCGTTTAACAGCGGGTTGTGGTTGAGGTTCAACACCCGCAGTTCGGCGACGCACATGGCCAAAATCCGCCTCGGCGGGCAACTGGGGCAAAGCACCGACGTTCAGGCCCTCCAGCTCCAGTCCGAACATCTCGATACCGTACTCGTTGCGCAGCAGTGTTTTACGCGTCCAACTGCGCTCAATCGCCTCGGCACTGCTTTGCGTCCGTCACCCGACTCCCTCACTTTTTGCATACATCCCAGCGTTGTTTACCGCCATTGGATCCAACGTCACGGCACACGCAGACTGGTATTCAACCGATCAAGGCTCTTTGCCTTATAACCGATTGTTCTAAAACTCCCACGATAGGCGTGTGTCAGTTTCTGGGTACGCGCCCTTCTGGGCGTATTGAGTGTTTCCCCTCCCCAACGGAAAAACCGGTAAGGAATTTATGTGCGGATTAGCTGGAGAATTACGTTTCGATGCCCAACCTGCCGACCTGGCTGCGATTGAGCGCATCACCCATCATCTGGCCCCCCGTGGCCCCGACGCCTGGGGCTTCCACGCCCAAGGGCCGATTGCCCTGGGCCATCGACGCCTGAAAATCATGGACCTGTCGGACGGCTCGGCCCAACCGATGGTCGATGCGCACCTGGGCCTGTCCCTGGCCTTCAACGGCGCGATCTATAACTTCCCGGAACTGCGTGAAGAGCTGGAAGCCCTGGGCTACGCCTTCTATTCCGGCGGCGACACCGAAGTGCTGCTCAAGGGCTATCACGCCTGGGGCGAAGCGCTGCTGCCCAAGCTCAACGGCATGTTTGCCTTTGCGATCTGGGAGCGTGACGCCCAGCGCCTGTTTATTGCCCGTGACCGCCTGGGCGTGAAGCCGTTGTACCTATCGCGTACCGGCCAGCGCTTGCGCTTTGCTTCGGCACTGCCGGCGCTGCTTAAAGGCGGCGACATCAATCCGATCCTGGATCCGGTTGCGCTTAACCATTACCTGAACTTCCACGCCGTGGTGCCTGCACCGCGCACCTTGCTCGCCGGCATCGAAAAAATGCCGCCGGCCAGTTGGATGCGCATCGACGCCAGCGGCAAGACCGAGCAGAAAGTATGGTGGACCCTGCCCTACGGCCCACACGAGGATGAAAAAAACCTCACTCTCGAAGACTGGACCGACCGCGTGCTCGCCAGCACCCGCGAAGCCGTGGCCATTCGCCAACGTGCGGCTGTTGATGTGGGCGTGCTGCTTTCCGGTGGCGTCGATTCGAGCATGCTCGTCGGCCTGCTGCGCGAAGTGGGCGTACAGGATCTGTCGACGTTTTCCATCGGTTTTGAAGATGCCGGTGGCGAAGCGGGCAACGAGTTCCAGTACTCGGACCTGATCGCCAAGCACTACGGCACCCGTCACCACCAACTGCGCATCGCCGAAAGTGAGATCATCGAGCAACTGCCGGCCGCCTTCCGTGCCATGAGCGAGCCGATGGTCAGCCATGACTGCATCGCCTTCTACCTGCTGTCGCGGGAAGTGGCCAAGCATTGCAAGGTGGTGCAGAGCGGCCAGGGCGCCGACGAGTTGTTCGCCGGTTACCACTGGTATCCGCAGGTGGACGGCGCGAGCGATCCCTACGCGGCTTATCGCGAGGCTTTTTTCGACCGTAGCTACGACGACTACGCGGCCACTGTCGCGCCGAAATGGCTGACCGCCAACGACGCCGCCGGCGACTTTGTGCGCGAACATTTCGCCATGCCAGGCGCCGACGCCGCCGTGGACAAGGCCCTGCGCCTGGACAGCACGGTGATGCTGGTGGACGACCCGGTCAAACGTGTCGACAACATGACCATGGCCTGGGGCCTGGAAGCGCGTACGCCGTTTCTGGACTATCGCCTGGTGGAACTCTCGGCCCGTGTGCCTGGCAAGTTCAAGCTGCCTGACGGCGGCAAGCAGGTGTTGAAAGAAGCTGCGCGTCGCGTGATCCCGAGCGAAGTCATCGACCGCAAAAAAGGCTATTTCCCGGTGCCGGGCCTCAAGCACTTGCAGGGCGATACCTTGAACTGGGTGCGTGAACTGCTGCTCGACCCGAGCCAGGATCGCGGCCTGTTCAACCCCGCGATGCTTGACCGCTTGCTCACCGACCCGCAAGGCCAATTGACCCCGCTGCGCGGCTCCAAGCTGTGGCAGTTGGCGGCGCTGAACCTATGGCTCAGCGAACAAGGAATCTGATCGATGAAACCCCATGCAGCGGCTTACAGCCAACGCTTGCTCAAAGGCCAGGCGCCCACTTATGAGCGCCTGCAAGCCCGCCTGGCGGAAGATGGCAGCCCCTTGGCAGCCGAACCGATTGCCGTGCATTGCGGTTGGGGCCGGCTGTTGATCGGTCATACATTCCCAGACCCTGCCAGCCTCGCCCAAGAGTTGCTCAACGAGCAGCCGGGCGAACGGGATATCGCACTGTATGTGGCGGCGCCCCAGCAGATTCTGGGGATTGATCCGCAGCAGTTGTTCCTTGACCCCTCCGATACCTTGCGCCTGTGGTTCAGCGACTATCGCCCGGCCACTCGGGTGTTTCGCGGTTTCCGCATTCGTCGGGTCCAGAGCGAGGCGGATTGGTTGGCGGTGAATCAGTTGTATCAAGGCCGCGGCATGTTGCCGGTCGACGCCGAACGTCTCACACCGCGCCATCAAGGTGGCCCGGTGTATTGGCTGGCGGAAGACGAAGACAGCGGCGCGGTGATCGGCAGCGTCATGGGCCTCAATCACCAAAAGGCCTTTCACGACCCGGAAAACGGTTGCAGCCTGTGGTGCCTGGCAGTCGACCCGCAATGCACGCGGCCCGGCGTGGGCGAAGTATTGGTGCGCCATTTGGTGGAGCACTTCATGAGCCGTGGCCTGAGCTATCTGGACTTGTCGGTGTTGCACGATAACCGCCAGGCCAAGAACCTTTACGCCAAGCTTGGCTTTCGCGCGCTGACCACTTTTGCGATCAAGCGCAAGAACGGCATCAACCAGCCGCTGTTTCTCGGCCCGGGCCCACAGGCGGGGTTCAATCCCTATGCGCGGATCATTGTCGAGGAAGCCCATCGGCGTGGCATCGACGTGCAAGTGGATGACGCCGATGCGGGCTTGTTCACCCTGAGCCATGGCGGGCGTCGCGTGCGTTGCCGTGAATCCTTGAGCGATTTGACCAGCGCCATCAGCATGACCCTGTGCCAGGACAAAAGCCTGACCCACAAAGTGCTGAAAGCCGCCGGTTTGAAACTGCCTTCACAGCAACTCGCGGGCAGCGCGGATGACAACCTGGAGTTTCTCGACGAACACCTGCGCATCGTGGTCAAGCCGCTGGATGGCGAACAAGGCCAGGGTGTGGCAGTGGATCTGCAAAGCATCGAAGAGGTGCAGCAGGCGATTGAAGCCGCGCGGCAGTTCGACAGCCGTGTGTTGCTGGAGAGCTTTCACGAAGGGTTGGATCTGCGCATCCTGGTGATTGGTTTCGAGGTGGTCGCCGCTGCGATCCGTCGCCCTGCCGAAGTGACCGGCGATGGCCACCATTCCATCGGCGCGTTGATCGAAGCCCAAAGCCGGCGCCGCCAGGCCGCCACCGACGGTGAAAGCAAAATCCCGTTGGATGCCGAAACCGAACGCACCTTGAAAGCCGCCGGCTTCGACTACAGCAGCATCCTGCCCCCTGGCCAGACGCTGGCCGTGCGCCGCACCGCCAACCTGCACACCGGCGGGTGCCTGGAAGATGTCACCGCAATCCTGCACCCAACACTGGTGGACGCCGCCGTGCGCGCCGCCCGCGCCTTGGACATCCCCATGGTGGGCCTGGACCTGATGGTGCCCGCCGCCGATCAACCCGAATACGTGTTTATCGAAGCCAATGAACGGGCCGGCCTGGCCAATCATGAACCGCAGCCTACCGCGGAGAAATTTGTGGATTTGCTGTTTCCCCATAGCTGAACGATCCGAACCCCAGGAGTCTTTATGAGCCGAACCATCCCCGAACCGGATCTGAATTACCTGCAAAAAGTCCTGCTGGAAATGCTCGCTATTCCCAGCCCCACCGGATTTACCGACACCATCGTGCGTTACGTCGCCGAGCGCCTGGAAGAACTGGGCATTCCCTTCGAAATGACCCGGCGCGGCACCATCCGCGCAACATTGAAAGGCCAAAAAAACAGCCCAGACCGCGCCGTGTCCGCGCACCTGGACACCATCGGCGCTGCCGTGCGTGCAATCAAGGACAATGGCCGCCTGAGCCTGGCACCGGTGGGCTGCTGGTCGAGCAGGTTCGCCGAGGGCAGCCGCGTCAGCCTGTTCACCGATAACGGTGTGATCCGTGGCAGCGTGTTGCCGCTGATGGCCTCCGGGCATGCGTTCAACACCGCCGTGGATGAAATGCCGGTGAGTTGGGACCACGTGGAATTGCGCCTCGACGCCTACTGCGCGACCCGCGCCGATTGCGATTCCCTGGGGATTGGCATCGGTGACTATGTGGCCTTCGACCCGTTGCCGGAATTCACCGAGAGCGGCCACATCAGCGCCCGTCACCTGGATGACAAGGCCGGTGTCGCCGCCCTGCTCGCCGCGCTCAAGGCCATCGTCGACAGTGGCGAACCCCTGCTGATCGACTGCCATCCGCTGTTCACCATCACCGAGGAAACCGGCAGCGGTGCGGCCGCTGCCTTGCCGTGGGACGTCAGTGAGTTTGTCGGCATCGATATCGCCCCGGTCGCCCCCGGCCAGCATTCAAGCGAGCACGCGGTGAGCGTGGCGATGCAGGATTCCGGCGGGCCGTATGACTATCACCTGTCGCGGCATTTGCTGCGCCTGGCGTCGGAGAATGAACTACCCGTGCGCCGCGACCTCTTCCGCTATTACTTCAGCGATGCACATTCAGCGGTCACCGCCGGCCACGATATCCGCACGGCCTTGCTGGCGTTCGGTTGCGATGCGACCCATGGCTACGAGCGTACCCACATCGATAGCCTCGCGGCCCTGAGTCGTTTGCTGGGTGCTTACATTCTCAGCCCGCCGGTGTTCGCCAGTGATGCGCAACCGGCCCAGGGCTCCCTTGATCGATTCAGCCATCAGATCGAGCACGAGACGCAGATGGAGAGCGACACCCGTGTGCCATCGGTGGACAGCCTGGTGGGCAACAAGTCCTGAGGCTGGCAACTATGATCCCGGCGCAGTAGCATCGCCGGGATCCATCACCCGAGGCTTGTATGCTGATTCCCTACGACGCACTTGAAGTCGACACCCTCACCCGCCTCATCGAAGACTTTGTCACCCGTGACGGCACCGACAATGGCGACGACACACCCCTGGAAACCCGCGTGCTGCGCGTGCGCCAGGCATTGACCAAGGGCCAGGCACTGATCGTGTTCGACCCGGAGAGCGAGCAGTGCCAGTTGATGCTCAAGCACGACGTGCCCAAGCATCTGTTCGACTGACCGGGTTTCAAGGGTTGGGCACAGGCACCGGATACGTTCTGGCGTCTTGGCGTTCGAGGATTTTCTGGTACACCTCCGCTCGATGAACCGGCACCCCGGCCGGCGCGCCAACGCCGAATTTCACCTGGTTACCGTTCAACTCAAGGATGTGCACGGCGATGTCATCGCCGATGGAAATGACTTCGCCTACAGCGCGGCTTAGGACCAGCATGGCGGTTGTCCTTTTAACAATGAAAGGACCTCGACCATGCGCGCACGGGGTGGGCCGCAGCAATGGCTCGCGGCGAAAACAGGCACTGCCTACAAGAGCAGGTAAATTGCCTGACAGAGCACTGCCTGATCAGCCCTTGGCCGCCTGCGCTTTGGCGCGCATTTTGTCGGCCATGGTGGTCATCTCGTCATAGAGCAACTGCGGGTTCTCTTGCTTCAAGGCCCAGGCCATCCGCCCTTGTTCATGGGGCAGGATCATGAACTCGCCCTCTGCCACGCGCTGGTAGATGTAATCGGCAATCTGCGCCGCCGAAATCGGCGAGCTTTCAAGCAATTTGCCCACCTGGGCCTTCATCGCCGGGGTTGGCCCACGAAACGAATCGAGCAGGTTGGTCTGGAAGAACGATGGGCACACCACGTGCACGCCGACTTCCTGCTGCTTGAGTTCCACCAGCAGGCTTTCCGACAGCGCGACCACGCCGGCCTTGGCTACGTTGTAGTTGCTCATCGCCGGCCCCTGCATCAATGCCGCCATGGACGCGATGTTGATGATGCGACCCTTGCTCTTTTCCAGCAGCGGCAGGAACGCTTTGCAGCCCTTGACCACGCCCATCAGGTTGATTGCGATCTGCCAATCCCAGTCCTCCAGGGACAGTTCGGCAAAGAACCCACCGGACGCCACGCCGGCATTGTTGACGATCACATCGATGCCACCCAACTTGACCTCGCAAGCCTGGGCAAACGCGGTGAGCTGGCTGTAGTCACGCACATCGCAACGCTGGATAAACCCGTCGCCGCCTGCCTCGCGTACCAGTTTAAGGGTTTCCTGCAGGCCCGGCTCGCTGACGTCCGACAAAGCCAGCTGCCACCCTTCACGGGCCCAACGCAAAGCGATTTCGCGGCCCAGGCCCGACCCGGCGCCAGTGATCATCATGCGATTTTGCATAAGAAGTAGCCTTGTGGTTCACGGAAGAAGTGACCGGCAGTGTAGCGAAGGTCTTTCCTGCCCCCATCCACCATCAGAATGATGAATGCCCCTGGCAAACCGGCAGCTGGGTCGGAGGCTCGCGTATAGCCTAAGTTCAATATTTTTCAACTAACCACGCGCATTCGCGAACGCACTAAAAGAAATAAGCAAGTTTGCGAAATGCTTTAAAAAAATACTGAATTTTCCGCAGTTGTCGACAGTCGGAGTTGTTAAGGCGTTCGTGAATCAACTAGCGGGCCTATCGTTAATAACCGGTCTTTGCAGAAGGCCAATAAGGAAAAAAACCATGAGCCTCATTCTGATCATTATCCTGATCCTCCTGCTGGTCGGTGGTCTGCCAGTATTCCCTCACTCGCGCAACTGGGGTTATGGCCCGTCGGGTATTCTGGGTGTCGTACTGGTGGTCCTGCTGGTACTGTTGTTGCTCGGCCGGATATAAAAGCCAGGCAAAAAAAGAGGCCTTTGAAGGCCTCTTTTTTATTGCCGGTTAATTAGTCCGGCTTACCGTCAACTACGCCAGCGGTGTTATCCAACAGGCTCTTGGTTGCCGTCTGCAGGAATGACTCCAGCTTCTGCCGTAATGCAGCTTCGTCCGGCGATTCAGCAATCACTTTGCCGGTCGGGTTGGCGCCCAGCTCATATTCCCACAGCTTGGGCGGCATTTCCTTCGGCAGTACCAGCACCCGGTCGCCGGTGAGCAACGCGACCGTCTGGTCGCTACCCGAAGGCTTGATCACGCCAAAGCCCTTGTCGCCTTCCGGCAGGTTCAGCAGGTCGCGACCCCAGCACTGGTGCAGGGTTTCGCCACCCAGGCGGCCCATGATGGTCGGCACGATGTCGATCTGGGTGCCGACGGTGTGGTCACGCTCGCCGAACTTCTCTTGGATGCCCGGTGCAATCATCAGCATCGGCACGTTGAAGCGGCCCAGATCCATTTCGGTGATTTGCTGCTCGTTACCGAAGCCGTGGTCGCCCACGATGACGAACAGGGTTTCCTTGAAGTACGGCTCCTTGCGGGCCTTTTCAAAGAACTGGCCCAAGGCCCAGTCGGAGTAGCGCATCGCCGTCAAATGCTCGTCGAGGCTGCCACGACCCGTGACCTTCTCCACCGGCAATGGCGTCGGCAAGGCATACGGCGTGTGGTTGGACAGGGTTTGCAGCAAGGCATAGAACGGCTTGCCGCCTTCGCGGGCTTTCAATTCTTCCAGGCCACGGTTGAACATATCCTGGTCGGACACGCCCCACGTCGGGTCGGAGAACACCGGGTCAACGAAGTCGTTACGACCGATGAAGTTGGTCATGCCCTGGTTGCTGAAGAAGCCCGACTGGTTGTCCCAGGCGAAATCGCCGTTGTAGACATACACATCGTCAAACTTGCGCGCACTGAGCAACTGCGGCAGGCCCGACAGCTTGTGGCTACCTTCGGGGGTCTGCATCAGGTATTCGAACGCCGGCAGGTTCGGGAAGCACGCCATGGTGGCGAACATCCCCTGGTGGGTATGCGTGCCGTTGGAGAAGAATCGGTCGAACAGCAAGCCTTCCTTGGACAGTTTGTCGAAGTACGGCGTGATATTGCCCGGACGCCCCAGCGCGCCTACCGAGTGACCGGCGAAGCTTTCCATCAGGATCACGACGACGTTCTTGATCGGCAGGGTTTTCTCGGCCGGCGGAGTGAACTCACGGCGCACGGCGGCGGTGTCGGTATCCACCAGTTTTTCGGTCGGCAGCACCAGCATGTCACGCACGGTCTGGGTCGCCAGCGGCTGCTCCAGTGTGGCTTTCCAGGTGTTGTCACGGTGTTCGGAGAAACGTGCCTTGGCCGCACCGATCAACGACAGCGTGCCATTGAGGCCCAGCTGGTTGGCGAAGTTCGAGTCGGTGGTGTACACGTCCCCCCAACGCAGCGGCGGGCCCTGGCGCAGGGTGCCACGAATGGCGACCACGGCGATCAGCAGGCAGACCACAAACACGGCGATACGGGTGTACCACGGTGCCACTTGACGGGTGCCGATACTGCCACCGCTGAACGGGCCGCGCGGGCGCGTTGCGCGGTCGGCGCCTTTAAAGGCCATGCTCAGAATCAGCGTACCCAAGGCCCAGGCCAGCAGGTAGCGCACCACCGGGAAACCGTACCAGAGCATGCTCATCACGGTTTTCGGATCTTCCTTAACGTACTGGAAGACCAGGCCGTTGAGACGCTGGTGGAATTCACGGTAGAAGTCCATTTCCATCAGGCCCAGGAACAGGGCAATGCTGGACGCCACGGTCAGCCACAGACGGAAGAACCCACGCGCGGCCATGGCGCGGACGCTGAACAGCGCCAGCAGCAGCGGGACCAACGCGTACATCACAAAGCGGATGTCGAAGCGAGTGCCATTGACAAACGCTTCCAGGAAGGTCGAGGCCGGCGTGTCGAGGATCATTTCGCGGTTGTACACCAGCAGCGCCAGGCGCAGCAGGGAGAACATCACCATCATGACCAGTGCGCAGAGCAGCGTGTACGCCAGATGGGATTTGACGGTCGGTTGCAGCAAGCGATTTGAAGCTCGCTGCTGATTCAGGGCGTCCGGGTTTGCCATGTCGTTTTAGGACCCATTGGAAGTTTAAGTGACGAAGTAGTGCAGTGGCGCGAATGGTGCCCGATCAATGCCAGCAAGGCTATTAATTACTGAACGCGCACCGCAGCCCCGCCTTTAGTGGCGCTTGGAATAGAGCCCTGGCAGGGAAATAAAGCCGGCGAATTGTCTTGGATGGGATGTGAAAATTCTGTGCAGCGAATATTTCGATACACAAAATGAAATGAAGTGATAAGCCGTGGCCTGGCAGCTGTCGAGACAAGGCTCGAAGTTGCCAGGCTTGGCGTAAGCTCAGATGCGCACGTTGCCCCGCGGTCCGGCGATTGCCCAGATGATCAGCCCCAGCACCGGCAGCAGCAGGATCAACAGGATCCACAGCACCTTGGCGCCCGTGCTCGCGCCGCTTTTGAACACGTTGATGATCGCCCAGATATCCAGCGCCAGGATGATCAGCCCGATCAAGCCATTAAAAGTGGAACCCATGGTGTCGCTCCTAAGTGAGGGCATGCACTTGTAGGATAGTCAGCGCTGGCGGGGGTTCCGTTTTATTTCAGACGTGAACGGCGATCTTTAGCGCTTCCAGGGACGGCTCAGCCTTGATGCCGACTTCAGCGCACAGCGCCAGCACGCGTGGCAGATCGTTACCGTACACCAGCACGGCCTGAATCTCGTCATCCAACAGTTGACTGAAATTGAGCAGCACATAGCCACCGTCTTCCGGGCTCAGTGCACTCATCTGGATCTGTATGCGGTTCAGCGCGGTGAGGTCTTCGGTCTTCGCAAGCTGTTTGGGCTTGAGGTTGAATGCCACGCCCGGACCGAACGAGGCGACGATCTGCGCGAACAGGTCGCCGTAGGTGTCGGCCTGGAACAACACGGTTTCCGGCAGGCTGCCGACGACGACCCACTCCCCCAACGGAATCGGGAAGCTGTCGTCGTAGTTGATATCGGGGTTGGCCGCCAGAAACGCCACAGGGTCCGCGTAGGCCTGGGCCGCCTCATCGGCAATGCGCGCCACTTCGTCCTCGCTCATGACACCGGCGCTGATTTTGCTGATGAGTTCGACGAGGGCGGTTTTCATGGGTGTTGTCCTGTGGCGGGCGGGTTTTCGAGGGCGCGTAGCCTACACCAGTTTTTGCAACTTCGCCGCCGTATCCACTGCGCCCATGGTGTGTGCTGCCGCTAAAGCCGTTGCGCCTTGGGCATCAGTAGCCTTGGGGTTGGCGCCCTGGTCAAGCAGGTAGTCGAGCATTTCCACGCGGTTGAACATCGCCGCCATCATCAATGCGGTACGGCCATCGGTGGACGAGGCATCCACTGGCGCACCGCCTTCGATCAGTGCCTTGACCACCTCCAGGTTGCCCTTGAACGCCGCGCCAGCCATCGGCAACTGGTTCTTGTCGTTGGCAATCAGAGGGTCAGCCTTGAATTCCAGCAGCACTTTTACCGCGTCGGCATGGCCGTGGTAGGCCGCCAACATCAACAGGGTGTCGCCATTGTGATTACGGAAGTTTGCCGGCAAGCCCTTGGCCAGTAGCGCGGCAAGCATAGCGGCGTCGCCTTTGCGGGCGACGTCGAACACCTGCTCGGCAAATTCTGCAGCTTCGTCATCGGTCATTTGTTTGGCTTGGTCTGACATGTGGGGCTCCTTGTCTGGTCCTTTATATGGCGCCCAGTGTCGCGAGGGAGTTCCCGCCTGTCATGGCTTTTTTGTCAAAAGGCGCCATAGCCAGAATCAATAACGCTGCTTTTAATAACGGAACTGGCCACCTTGGATCTGCGCCAACAATTGTCCCGTCACCGGCACATAGCAGTCCGAACCTGGCAACCAGGCGTATACCGGGTCATTGCCCGCTTTTTCAGGGTCGAACGCCTCCTCCTTGAGCTTTACCTTCTGGTATTTGAACGTACCGGTGGTTTCCATCTTGACCTTGATACGCAGGAACAACGGCACCGCGTAGTGCGGCAACTGGCCGTGGGCGAATTGCAGCAACTCACGCATATCCAACGAGGCCAGGGATTCGCTCGGGGTGATGGCAACCATGCCGGCGCGGCCGTTGGTGTTTTCGATTTCCACACCGTAGGCCACCACTTCAGCGATCTGCGGGTGCTGCAGCAGCACGTTCTCGACTTCGGTCGTCGAGACGTTTTCGCCCTTCCAGCGATAGGTGTCGCCCAAGCGGTCGACAAATTGCGCATGACCGAAGCCGATGCTGCGCACCAGATCGCCGGTATTGAAGTAGCGGTCGCCCTTCTCGAATACGTCGGTGAGGATCACCTTGCGGTTCTTTTCCGGGTCGGTGTAGCCGTCATAGGGCGACCTTTCATCGATCCTGGCCAGTAGCAGGCCTTGTCCACCCGTCTTCACTTTATGCATGAAGCCATCGCTGCCACGAATCGGCTCACCGCTGTCGTGGGCGTAGTCCACCAGCGCCCAGTGCTGAAGGCAAAAGCCGACGGTGTTATCGAAATTCAGAATGTTGGTGAACCCGATATTGCCGTCGCTGGCGGCATACAACTCGCAGACATGCTCAACACCGTACCGCGCCTTGAACTGCGCCCACACGCCAGGACGCAGGCCATTGCCAACCATCTTGGTCACACCGTGATCACGGTCGTTGAGGTTGGCGGGTTGATCGAGCAGGTAACGGCACAATTCACCGACATAACCCAAGGTGGTCGCCTTGAACCGGCGGGCGTCATCCCAGAACTGGCTGGCGCTGAACTTGCGCCGGATGGCGAACCCTGAGGCCCCGACAATCGCCGAGCCCCAACACACGCAGAGGCCGGTGGCGTGGTACAGCGGCAAGGTGCAATAGAGGACATCGTCCGGGCCCATGTCCAAGGCGATGCTGCCGAAGCTGACAGCGGTCTTGGTCCAGCGGCCATGTTTCATGATGCCGGCCTTGGGCAGGCCCGTGGTGCCGGAGGTGTAGATATAGAAGCAGGGATCGTTGAAGAAGATCTGCGCGGTGCTGGCCGGGTTGTCCACCGGGGCGTCGGCGCTGGCGGCCATCAGATCGCAGTACCCGTCAGGCAGCGCGCTGACCTGTTGGTCAGCGACAAACCAGGTGCGCTCGGCGGGAATTTCCACTTGATTGCGTACGGCCTCGTATGAAGCCACCAATTCCGCGCCCACCACAATCGCCGCCGGGCTCACCAGGTTCAGACTGTGCACCAGCGCCGCTTGGGTCTGCGCCGTATTGAGCATGGCGCAGATGCCGCCCAACTTGGCTACAGCCAGCACATTCAGCAGCAACTCGGGACGGTTTTCGATAAACATCGCTACCACATCGCCCTTGCGAATGCCCTGGGCCTGCAAGTGGTGGGCGATACGGTTGGCGGACTGGTTGGCTTGCGTGTAGGTGAGCACGCGGTCGGCGTACAACAAAGCGGCGCCCTGTGGAATGCGCAGGGTAGCTTGCTCGAAGTGCCAGCCCAGGCCGCAGGGCTGCTGAGGGTCGGTGACGTTGGCGGCACGCATGCCGCGCACCACCCGTGGCAGGGCGCGAACAATGGCAGGCACCTTACGCAGCATCATGCTCCAGGTGATCATGTCGTTTTGCGAATGGCTCATGGGAACGTCCTTTTTCTTATTCTTCGTAAACCTTGCAGGAAAGTACGTCAGCCTCTCTTCGGCTGTACACGCAGGATTTGAAAAGTTTTGTATCCCGATGAACGCCCGCTGAAAAAAGGAATTCAGCGACGCCGATGCAGTCTTTAGGAATAAGGGCGGGCCCGTTCGGCGCCGTCGAGCCACGCAAAATGCAGGATGCATGATGGCCATTCATGCAAATTGCACGAAACCGAAAATTTGTAATTTTTATATCTTATTGATTTATAACGATATTTTATAAAACCAATAGCTGGCACAATCACTGCACCTATCTCTCCATGCTTGCCAACTTGAGCCAATGGAGCTGATAGACATGAGCCTGATCCAAGATAAATTCGCTTCAGTATTCTCCAACTACGACGTCACCACCCAGCCACGTCCCGACGGCGGCATCCTCTTGACCCTGCGCAACAGCGAAGGCAAGCAGGTCAAGCGCTCCATCTCCTACCAGCAGCTGCACACGGCCGACCAATTGACCTGGGTGATCAGCGCCATCCGCCGCGACCTGGCTGAACAAGCCAGCGACCTGCCACAGATTTCGATGCTGCAAAGCCAGAACCGCTTTGCCC